>JAHCML010000005.1 GCA_019192455.1 Alphaproteobacteria bacterium SS10 | reverse complement strand
GGTTTCTTGCGCCAATTTATCGTTGCCGCGCAAAGTACCAGCCCGGATGAAAAGCAGCATGTCTGAACAAGCAGATGATAAGGTTGAGGACGGTGCCACAGATGATGCGCCCGACGCACCTGCGCAGCCATCAGTTGGCAGCCAACTAAAATCTGCCCGGCTGGCCAAATCAGCGACCCTTGAACAAGCGGCGGACGCCACCCGTATTCGTCGCGCCCTGCTGGATTCATTGGAGCAGGATGACCACAGCGCCCTGCCCGGTGGCATCTACTCAATCGGCTTTGTTCGCAGCTACGCGAAGTTCCTCGACCTCGACCCGCAAGCGCTTGAGGATCAATGGCGGGAAGAAGCTAAGGGCCTTACCCAACAACCACATTACAGCTTCCCAACCCCAACCCTGGAACGACGTTTGCCTGGTGCGGCCTCGATCATGATTGGCCTGGCGGTGCTGTTGATCCCCGTTGCGATCATCATGTGGCAGGGCGCGAATATCGACGACCTGGCGACCGACATCCCAGAACTGCCTGATCAGCTGCAGTCACTGATCGATCAGACCCTGACGGAAGAAACCACGGGCAACCCAGATGCGGCCCTGAACACCGTGATCGCCGCCACCGGCCAGCCGGACGGTAGTGCCGGCGCGATTGCCGCCAATGCGAGTGAGCAAGCAGCAGAACAGCAGGCGGCGGTTAGCCTTGCCGAGGCGCTGGAAACCTTCGGCACCACGGCAGACCAGTCGGATATCAGCCTAACCGCCACCGGTGATGTCTGGGTCCAAATTCGCGACCAGTCCAGCGGTGATATCGCCTTTACCCGTGTGCTTAAAAGCGGCGACCGCTACTTCGTGCCACGGAGTGATGGATTAATCCTAACCGTCGGCGATGCTGGGGCCCTCACTTACACCAGCGGTGAGACGACACGGGCGCTTGGCCGTCCAGGACAGGTGATCCGGGACATCCCCTTGAACGCCGAGGGATTAGCAACGGCAAGCCGTTAGCGAGACCGTCATCCGGATGTGATTGACGCCATCCGCAGAAAAGGTCAAAAACCCCAACAGAAGCGCTGGTAATTATACCGCGCAGAGCCACATAAACGGCCATGAGCATGGATCACACTTCAGTACGCCCCTGGCGACAGATCGAACGGCGCAAATCACGCCAAATCATGGTGGGTGACGTGCCGGTTGGTGGCGATGCGCCGATTACCGTGCAATCGATGACCAACACGCTGACCCATGATGTCGCCGCGACGATCGAACAGGTCCGCGCGATGGAGGTTGCCGGCGCCGATATCGTCCGCATCTCTTGCCCGGATGAGGAAAGCTCTGCCGCGCTGAAGGAAATCGTGCCGGAAGTGACCGTGCCAATCGTGGCCGATATCCACTTCCACTATAAGCGCGGGATTGAGGCTGCTAAAAACGGTGCCGCCTGCCTACGGATCAATCCAGGCAATATCGGTAATGAAGAGCGGGTCCGCGAGGTCATTAAGGCCGCGAAGGACAACAACTGCTCCATGCGGATCGGTGTGAATGCCGGCTCGCTTGAGAAGCATTTGCTTGAGCAATATGGCGAGCCTTGCCCAGAGGCGATGGTGGACAGCGCGCTCGAGCATGCTCGCATCCTGCTCGACAATGATTTCGATAACTTCAAGATCAGTGTGAAGGCCTCTGACGTCTTCCTCGCCGTTGCCGCCTATCAGGCGCTGGCTGAGGCTTGCGATCACCCGCTACACCTCGGGATTACTGAAGCCGGCGGCCTCCGCTCTGGCACGGTGAAGTCATCGGTTGGCATGGGCATGCTGCTTTGGGCCGGTATCGGTGACACGATCCGTGTCTCGCTCTCCGCTGACCCGGTGGAAGAGATCAAGGTCGGTTTCGACATCCTGAAATCCCTTGGCTTGCGTCACCGCGGCGTGAATGTGATTTCCTGCCCATCCTGTGCCCGCCAACAGTTCCAGGTGATCGACACCGTCAAGAAACTGGAAGAGCGCGTGGCCCACATCACCACGCCGATGACCGTTTCGGTGATCGGCTGTGTTGTGAATGGCCCGGGCGAGGCAACCATGACCGATATTGGCCTGACCGGCGGCGGTAAAGGCACCCACCAGGTCTATGTTGCTGGTGTTCCAAATCACCGGCTGAAGAACGACGATATCGTTGAGCACCTGGCCGGGATGATTGAGAAGAAAGCCGAAGAGATTGAGGCGGAGAAAGCTGCCGCAGAGGACGGTAAGACCGTCGCAGCTGAATAGCGCCCAACCCAACCGTTACCCGTAAAGTTCTCTATGCTCGATGAGCGTTTCCAACAGGTTCTAAGCCGACATCGTGAGCTGCAATCGCTCCTGTCAGCGCCGGATATTACCGGCGATGAAATCGCGAGCCTGTCCAAGGAACTCTCAGACCTCGACCCCATCGTCGAACGCATCCAGGCCTTAGACAGCGCGCGCGCCGAACTCGCCGATCTGGATGAGCTATTGGCCGATCCAGACCTTGACGCCGAGATGCGGAAGATGGCGACCGATGATCAGCTGGCCCTGAAGGATCAGGTGCCAGAGCTGGAACATGCGATCCGCCTTGCCCTCCTGCCGAAAGACGCCGCCGATGAGCGGAGCGTGATCCTCGAGATCCGCCCCGGTACCGGTGGTGATGAGGCGGCCCTATTCGCCGCTGAACTCATGCAGATGTATCAGCGCTATGCCCAAATTCATGGCTGGTCATTCCAGTTAGTGGATGCGAGCGAGACCGAAATTGGCGGGTTGAAAGAAGGCGTGGCCGAGGTGAACGGCACCGGCGTCTTTGCCCGCATGAAGTATGAGAGTGGCGTTCACCGCGTCCAACGCGTGCCGAAGACCGAGGCTGGCGGCCGTATTCACACCTCCGCTGCCACGGTTGCGGTGCTGCCCCAGGCGGAGGATGTGGACGTGCATGTCGATGAGACTGAGCTGCGCATCGATACCTTCCGCTCCTCAGGCGCCGGTGGTCAGCATGTGAACACCACCGATAGTGCCGTGCGCATCACCCATGTGCCCACCGGTGTGGTTGTCGCCTGCCAGCAGGAACGCTCCCAGCATAAGAACCGCGATAAGGCGATGAAGATGCTGCGCGCCAAGCTCTATGAGATTGAGCGGGAACGCGCCGATGCTGAGCGTGCGGCAGACCGGAAAAGTCAGGTTGGCTCCGGCGACCGGTCGGAGCGCATTCGCACCTATAACTTCCCGCAAGGGCGGGTCACCGATCACCGCATTAACCTAACCTTGTACAAGATCGATCAGATCATGGCGGGTGAAGGGCTTGATGAGGCGATCAATGAGTTGATCACCCATGACCAGGCCGAACGCCTGGCCCAAGCCAGCTAAGCGGGATTTCAACCATGGTCGATCAGACCCCCGACCCAAAGGTCGACCCACGCTTCAACGCGCCAGAGAAGGACGTACCCGCCAATTCGCTTGAGGGCGTGTTACGGCAAGCGACCAAGCAGTTGAAGGAGGCCGGCATCCCAGCGGCAAGGGGTGATGCCCGCATCCTGATCGCCGGTTGCCTAGGCCTCGACCGTACCGCCCTCTTCGTGCAGGGCGAGCGGGTTTTGAGCGATGATGAGCAGACCACCATCAAGACCCTGATCGACCGCCGTGCAACCCGTGAACCCGTGGCCCGCATCCTGGGCGAGCGTGAGTTTTGGGGCCTACCCTTCAAACTGTCGCCGGACACGCTTGAGCCACGCCCAGATAGTGAGATCCTTATTGAGGCTGTGCTGGCCGAGCTGACGCCACGGGCGGATGAGCCACTTCGCATCCTCGACCTTGGCACCGGTACCGGTTGCCTGTTGCTGGCCCTGCTAAGCGAGCTACCCAACGCCACCGGCACCGGATTGGATTTGGCAGAGGGTGCGGTCACCCAGGCAGCGACAAACGCCAAGGCCCTGGGCCTTGATCAACGGGCGAGCTTCCAACTTAGCGACTGGGATGGGGCGTTAGAGGCCGACCAGCAATTCGATGTGGTAATCAGCAACCCGCCTTACATTCCGGGCGGCATGATCGAGCGCCTAACGCCCGAGGTGAAAGACTTTGACCCGGCTCTCGCCCTTGATGGCGGGGAGGACGGTCTTGAGGCCTATCGGACCCTCGGCCCAATCATTGATCGGCGTCTGGCACCGGACGGTATTGCCGCCGTTGAGATCGGCTTTGACCAGGGCGAAAGCGTGCCCGCCTGCCTGTCAGCGGCCGGCCTAAGCACCCAGGCACCATTGTCTGATCTTGCGGGCCACCCCCGTTGTGTTCTCATTAAATCGGAGAAATAGGCGGATTTCGGCGATTTAGGGGCGAAAAACCCTTTTCCCCAGCGATGGGAGGGTCTAGGGTCATGGGCATGTTTGTTGGATTGGTGACGGCACGGCCTCCCGATCAACAACCCCGACATAGCCGGGCATCGGTCGCCAGATGATGGGCATCGAATTGCAACCGGACGTTAGGATGTTTGACGCAAGCTAGCTTGATTAACAGGACAACAGGATTGGCAGGGTGGACCCGACCGGTTGTCATGGATGAAACAACCATTGATTAGCGAGCAAGTGTCGCCATAACGAATGAGCCAAGAGGCGAGAGTTAGTTTGGATTTCGAAACCGCAAGGTCGTAATCCGGGGGCCCTAGGGGGCAAGGAAAGAAACTTAGACAAGTTAACGGCCATGCATGTCGATGATTGACGTGCGACCGGCCAAACCGCAGCGCGACCAACGCCGCTGCATGCAACAGCAACAGCTTTAACTGGTAACGAAGGGCTGAAGGTTAATGAGGCAACATCAACGACGGTCACGGGGCCGCGGCAATAACAATAATAACAACCGCCGCCAGTCGAATAACCGCCAACAGGTCTTTGATAGCAACGGGCCCGACGGGAAAATCCGCGGTACCGCGCAACAGGTGTACGAGAAGTACATCTCCCTCGCCCGTGATGCCGCCTCTTCCGGCGACCGCATCGGCGCTGAGAGCTTTTTCCAGCACGCTGAACACTATTACCGCATCTTCGCCGCCGCGAATGAGGAGGCTGAAGAGCGGAAAGCTGAGCGCCAGCGCCAGCAAGAGCAGCGCGATCAAGAGCGTGGCGAAGGCCGGGGCCGTGGCCGCAACCGCGATCAAGCGTCCGACGACGCATCTGATGAGACCATCATCGATGAGGGTGAAGAGGCAGAAGACGCCGTCGCGGCTGATGCCGAGGCAGAAGCTGAAGAGAAGCCAAAGCGCGGCCGGGGCCGTGGTCGCTCCCGCAAGGCTGACGCCGCCCGGGATGACAACGAGGATGATGGCGATGAAGCCGTTGCCGAGGACAGCGATGACGATGCTGAAGAAAAGCCACGTCGCCGCTCCAGCCGGGGCCGCGCCAAAACCTCTGCCGTCGCTGAGCTGATGTCAGAAGTTGAAGACAACATCATGGAGCGGGAAGAGGCGTAATCACCCTCCTCGCCCCCTAAACGTAAGAATTCCAAGCAATAGAGCGCGCCACGTGGTTTAACGTCGGCGCGCTTTTCTTTTGTGAGTGAGACTGATGTCCCCAGACCAATCGAAGATCATTGCCCTGATCGCCCATGACCAGATGAAGTAAGCCATGGTCGAGTGGGTTGCGAAGCATGAGGCAACCCTGACCGGTCACCAGATCGTCTGCACCGGCACCACCGGCGGTCGCCTGAAAGACCAATGCCCCGGACTGACGATTGAGCTGAAGAAGAGCGGCCCACTGGGCGGGGACCAACAGATCGGCGCCATGATCGCGGCGGGAGAGATTAGCACGCTGATCTTCTTTACCGACCCGCTGTCCCCCCACCCCCATGATGTGGATGTTAAGGCACTGACGCGCCTGGCCACGCTCTACGACATTCCCATGGCCTGCAACCAATCAACCGCCACGATCCTGCTTGCGTCGGGTTACCTCGACGGCGCCGTCACCATCGATAGACGGAGCCTGGCATGAAGACGATTAACCTGAGTGAGAAGCTGGGCCAGTTCACCACCCATTGGGACCCGCATGTGGTCTCAACCTACAATGACAACGAAGTCATGGTGGTGAAGTTTAAGGGCGAGTTCCCATTCCATAAGCACGACGATACCGATGATTTCTTCTACGTCCTTGAGGGTGAGATGATCATGGATATTGAGGGTGAGGAGCCGCGCACGGTCAAAGCTGGCGAGTTGTTCATTGTGCCCAAAGGCGTCACCCACCGCCCCCGCGCAGTCGATGAGGTGAAGGTCATGCTGATCGAACCGAAGGGTGAGCCCAACACCGGCGATTCAGGCGAACCAGCGGCGGCTAAGCCTTACATTTAGGTGGCTAGAGCCGTTCGTGCGTTACCCGGCGAACTGGATCGTATCGCCGCCTGAAACGGCGCCACCATCCTTGATCCGAATAAACACACCGCAATCCATATGGCCGAAGGTTCGGACGATATGGGCGGGGAGGTTCATATTCTTGGCCCGGGTCTCGGGGTCGATATTGATGGCAGCACAGCGGTCAATGTTGTCGACCACCACGGCCTTGGCCGCGCCCAGCTGAATATCCCGGCCAACCCATTTGCGTTCGGCCCAGGCCTCGCCGGTATCAACCAGGATATTGCCGCGGAACCGGCGATGGTCGATTGGCTGCTCCATCACCCGTTCCAAATCCTTCAAAGTGGCGAGGTTGATGACGGAGATCAGCGGCTCTTCCTGATCAGTGAGCGCACCGTAACCGGCCCGCACAACCTTCACTGGCGGTGGTAACTTGCCCTCAAAAAACGGGTTCAGGAACGCCTCAATAGTCGCGCGCCCGTCTTCACTGTCGAGGCGACCTTCAGCCTTGGTCGCGCCGGCCTCATGAATGCTGAGCGTCGTCGTCTCCGGATCGTAGCTGGTGTCCAGCTTGGCCATGATGTCTTGCTTGGCCAGATTGGCGAAATGCGCCTTCGACAACCATTCGGGGTTGGCAGGATCAAACTTGCCCGCCCCATGGCTAAGGGCATAAAGCCGGTCACCGGGCAGGCATTGGTCGGCGGTCAGCTCAACACTGTCCAGCGCCTCACCGGACAGGGATTTAACCGGATAGCGGAACAGGCCAGTGATGGTCGCAAGTGCATCGGACATGATCAGACCGCACTTTCCCAAGGCTTAGAGAGACGCATCGCCCCGTTGATGATACCGACCATGGAGTAGGTTTGCGGGAAGTTGCCCCAGGCCTCACCGGTTTTAAAGTCTGTGTCTTCTGACATCAGGCCGAGGCCGTTACGGGCCGCCAGCAACTGCTCAAAAATCTCCCGCGCCTCTTCCTTCCGGCCGATTTTAGCCAGGGCATCCAGGCGCCAGAAGGCACAGACATTGAACCCAACCTCTGGCTCACCGAAATCATCGGCCTCTTGATAGCGCAGCATGAACGGACCACGGCCCAGCTCCTTATCCAGCGCCTCAACCGTTTTGACGTAGCGCGGGTCCATCGGGTCGATGAAGCCCACCTCACTCATCAGCAAGACACTGGCGTCGAGGTACTTACCGCCAAAGCTCTCAACAAAGGCTTGGCGTTCCTCTGACCAGGCCTGCTCTAGGATCTTCTCCCGGATTGTTGTTGCCCGCTCGGCCCAATAGGTCGCGCGGTCGGGCACTTGGATTTCATCCGCGATCTTCGCCAGCCGGTCACAAGCGGCCCAGCACATCACACTGGAGGAGGTATGGATGCGGGCACGGGTGCGCAGCTCCCAGATGCCAGCATCGGGCTGATCATGGAGGGCCCAGGCCTGCTCGCCCAGCGCCTCTAGCCGTTCAAACTCCGCATGGCCAACGGTGCGGAAGATCCGCTGATCAAAGAAGGCCTGGGACGCGCCCAGGATGATCTGGCCATAGGTGTCGTGTTGGTAATGCTCATGCGCCTGATTGCCGATGCGCACCGGGCCCATATCCTCAAAGCCGGGCAGTTCTTCAACAATCCATTCTGAGATTTGCGCCTCCAGCCCGATGCCATAGACCGGCTGGATGTGGCCCTCATCATTCTCAGACGGCGCCTGGCCGATAATGTTGATCAGCCATTGGACATAGGTCTCCATCGTCCGCACCGCCGCCAGGCTGTTCAACGCCCGGACGGTGAAGAACGCATCGCGCACCCAACAGAAACGGTAATCCCAGTTACGGCCCGAATGCGGTGCCTCTGGAATACTCGTCGTCATGGCCGCGACGATGGCGCCCGTACTCTCATAAGCGCAGAGCTTAAGCGTGATGGCAGCGCGGATCACCGCCTCCTGCCACTCAAATGGCAGGGCCAAACGCTTGACCCAATCATGCCAGTAATAGGCGGTGCTATCCTGGAAATCCTGGGCCACGGTGTTAACGCCATCGCCCAGGCTCTCATCCGGGCCAAAGATCAGATTGACCATCCGGTTCAGGACAAAGGGCGTCTCCTGCCGGATGTAATCGACCGGCATATCGGTGGTCAGACGTTGCGTCTGCCCGGCGCCGACATAGCGGATGTGGTTTGAGCCCCAGGTCTGGGTCGGTTCCTTGCGCCCATAATCATAGGAGGGGCGCAGCTTAACGGTAACGCGCGGGCTACCGGATAGGGGACGCACCCGGCGGATAATCATCTGTGGGCGGAAATAGCGCGACTTCGCCTTAAAGCGCGGCGCGAAATCATGGATCTGGATGCTGCCCGACGGCCCTTCCATCACGGTCTCAAGGATCGCGGTATTGGGCAGGTAGCGCTGGCGGATCGTCTCAACACCCTCAAGCTCAATCCCAAACGAACCCTGGCCGGGCCGGTCTTCAGGTGTGCCAAGCAGTGAGTGGAAGACGGGATCACCATCAAACCGCGGCAGACAAAGCCAGTTGATGGTGCCTTTCGGGTCGATCAGCGCACTAATCGAGCAATTGCCAATCAAGCCAAGATCAATACCGGCCATAAAGAGCCAACCTTCAAAAATCGGGAAATTCGCACTGAAACCATGCGTTCTGCCAATTTAACCAAGGTTTTAGAGGCTTAAAAGATGATCTTTTCCGCTTGCTAAGGATTGGTCGCATCACCAGGTAAAATGTTGCGGTGCTGCCTAGCGGGCCGCTTGTTTCCATGCGACGATGCTGTGCTGCAATTCAAGCGGGCGGTGTTGATCCAAGAGACTTAGGAGAATCCTACGCCATGAACTTTGAAAAGTTCACTGATCGGGCGCGCGGCTTCATTGTGAATGCCGAGCAGTTGGCCAAGTCACGCCAGCACCAGCGCATCACCACCGAACATTTATTGAAAACGCTCCTCGATGATGAGGAAGGCCTGGCCGCATCGCTGATCGCCGCATCCGGCGGTAATCACAAACGTGCCCAGGAATTCACCGATGCCCAGCTGCGCAAGCTGCCTGAAGTAAAGGGCACCAGCCAATTCTACCTCGACCGTGGCCTCGCAGAAGTCTTCGACGACGCCCAGCGCCTCGCTGAGAAAGCGGGCGACAGCTATGTCACCGTTGAGCGTCTACTGCTGGCCCTCGCCCTCGCCGAGCGCGGTGAGAGCAGCCGCATCCTGACCCAGGCCGGCGTCAATGCGCAGAGCCTGGAGGGTGCCATCGGTGAGATGCGCCAGGGGCGCACCGCCGATACCTCGAATGCCGAGGCTGGCTTTGACGCACTGAAGAAGTACGCCCGCGACCTGACCGAGGTGGCGCAGAACGGCAAGCTAGATCCCGTCATTGGCCGGGACGAGGAGATCCGCCGGGTCATTCAAGTACTCTCCCGCCGGACCAAGAATAACCCAGTCCTGATCGGTGAGCCCGGCGTTGGTAAGACCGCCATTGCCGAGGGCCTCGCCCAGCGCATCATCAATGGCGATGTGCCGGAAAGCTTACGCGACCGAAAGCTCATGTCCCTCGATATGGGTGCCCTGATCGCTGGGGCGAAGTTCCGGGGCGAGTTTGAAGAGCGCCTCAAGGCTGTGCTGGCCGAGATCAGCGCCGCCGATGGTGAGATCATCCTGTTCATTGATGAGCTGCACACCCTAGTCGGCGCCGGTAAGGCCGATGGTGCGATGGATGCCTCCAACATGCTGAAACCCGCCCTGGCGCGTGGTGAGTTGCATTGTGTTGGCGCCACAACGTTGGATGAGTACCGAAAGTACATTGAGAAGGACCCGGCGCTGGCCCGACGCTTCCAACCCGTAACGGTTTCGGAGCCCACGGTGCAGGACACGATCTCGATCCTGCGCGGTCTTAAAGATAAGTATGAGGTGCATCACGGCGTGCGGATTACCGACACGGCGATTGTCTCTGCGGCCACCCTCTCTAACCGCTACATCACCGACCGCTTCCTGCCAGATAAGGCAATTGATTTGATCGATGAGGCGAGCGCGCGCCTACGCATGGCCGTGGACAGCAAGCCTGAGGATATCGACGAGGTCGACCGCCGGGTTGTGCAGCTGAAGATCGAGCGTGAGGCACTAAAGAAGGAGAGCGATAAGGCCTCCAAAGATCGCCTCGTGAAGCTTGAGGAAGAGCTGAAGGATCTTGAGAAGCAATCGGCCGATATGACCGCCGTTTGGCTGGCCGAGAAGGAAAAGCTCGCCTCCGCCCAGAAGATCAAGGAAGAGCTCGACCGCGTTCGCATCGACCTGGAACGCGCCCAGCGTGAGGGCGATTGGACCCGTGCCGGTGAGCTGACCTATGGCGTGATCCCGGAGCTGGAGCAGAAGCTGGCCGATGCCGAGGCATCAGAGAACCAGCAGATGACCCAGGAAGAGGTTACCGATAGCGATATCGCCTCCATCGTCAGCCGATGGACCGGCATCCCGGTCGACAAGATGATGGAAGGCGAACGGGAAAAGCTGCTTCAGATGGAAGATAAGCTTAAGACCCGTGTGGTTGGTCAGGACCAGGCGGTTGGCGCGGTCGCCAATGCTGTCCGCCGTGCGCGGGCTGGCCTGCAAGACCCGAACCGACCCATTGGTTCCTTCCTCTTCCTCGGCCCCACCGGGGTGGGCAAGACCGAGTTGACCAAGGCACTCGCCCAATTCCTATTTGACGATGACCAGGCCATGGTGCGCCTGGATATGTCGGAGTACATGGAGAAGCATGCGGTCAGCCGCATGATCGGCGCACCTCCTGGCTATGTCGGTTATGAAGAAGGCGGCGCCCTTACCGAAGCCGTCCGCCGCCGGCCCTATCAGGTCGTGCTGTTCGATGAGATTGAGAAGGCCCATGCCGATGTCTTCAACGTGCTGCTGCAGGTGCTCGATGATGGCCGCCTAACTGATGGTCAGGGCCGCACCGTGGACTTCCGCAACACCCTGATCATCCTTACCTCCAACCTCGGCGCCGAATTCCTGGCGCAACAGGGCGAGGGCGATGATGTGGAAGCAGTGCGCGATCAGGTGATGGAGGTGGTGCGGGGCGCGTTCCGGCCAGAGTTCCTGAACCGCCTAGACGAGACCTTGTTGTTCCGCCGCCTTGGCCGCGATCACATGGCGGGTATCGTCGATATCCAGCTGAAGCATCTGCGTGGCCTGCTTGAGGACCGTCAGATCAAACTGGATTTGGATGACAAGGCGGTCACCTGGCTTGCTAATGCTGGATATGATCCCGTCTATGGCGCGCGGCCGTTGAAACGGGTGATCCAGAAGCATCTGCAGGACCCGCTGGCCACCCGTCTGCTTGAGGGCAGGGTGAATGATGGGGAGACGGTGCCGGTAACAGCCACCGATCTCGGCCTTTTCATCGGGGCGAAATCCGAAGAGTCGGCGGCGTAGGTTTTGATCCGCCGACTTACCGCCCTTCTCTCGAATGCCAGCCCACCGGCAGATATCGGCGAAGTGCCGTCGACGCCCCTTGCCGATCGGCTCGAGACCCTGTCCCGTGACCCTTATCTCTGGGTTGCGAGGCCGCCGCTCAACATCATCTCCGTCTTTGATGATCTGAAATATGACCGCTCAGATTTGGATATGATGTCCGCCCCTATGCGTGAGCGGGTGATCAACCAAATGGCGCCCCTGGGCTTTCGCCAAACCTCTGGCCGGATACTGGAGAGCAGCGCGGATGATGTGCGCGTTATCTTTCCGAAGTTCCAAGCGCTTGGCGCCTCACCCTTTGACATTGCCCGTTACAGGGACCGCCGGCCGCAGGATTACCTTGCCCTGACACCGACCCAGACGGCTTGTCAGCTGATCGACCATTACGATCATGGCGAGGCCGTTGAGCAGGTAAAGGCGCTGATCACCAAGCAGCCGATCAACATCTACCGGCTGATGGATTACCTAGAACATAAGCCAGCCCATCGCGACTTCCTGAACGCCATCGGGCATCTGAAGTTTGTGCAGCGTGAAGCACTCGAAAGCGAGGCCCTTAAAGGGCGCCGCGCGCTCGGCTCAATTGGATAGGTTAGCGTACTGATCGACCGGGTTTAGCGGTCACGATCTTCCTGCCATGGGCGATCACGGTTCTGCCGCTCAATAAAGTCGAGTGGCAGTTCGTAAGCCTCGGTATCCCAGTACCAAGGCTCCCGGTCGTCATCATCGTTCCAATAGCTATAGGAACGCACCTGAATGCCCAGATCATCACCGAAGTAGCGAACCCCAGTCATGTTGTACCCATCAGCGATCAGGCTGTGATACTCGCGGAAAGTGATCAGACGGTCATTACGCGCGATCTGACGATCACGGTTGCGCAGATACTGGCGCCCGCCCAAATTCTCATCTGCCCGGAAGAAGAAATCGTTCGGCACTAGGAACCGGTCGTTTCCGTACCATTCGGTGCCGGTCATGTTGAAACCATAGACCTTGTAGTGGGTGTACTCTTCCCAATCGAGGGTCCGGTCCTCATCACTCAACAGCAGTTGGTCCCAGATCATTTCATCCAGGTTCAGTGGATCGCCATCGGGACCAAAGGTGCCGCTGCCCTCAACCCGTACGGGCTGAATGGCATCCGGGTTGATCCGGCCTTCCATACTCTCATCCAGCTCCACCTCTGGTTCTTCGAGGTCAGACATAGAGGTGCGGATTGGCGGCACGTTGGTTGAGGCGCCGCCTTGCTGACCTTGAACCGTCCCGGTGCTTGGGTCCCGGATATCAGTATTCAGCCCCTGCTGGAACGCTGCTTCCGTCGCCTCAAAGCTGGTGCCGCATGAGGAAGACGCCGAGGTCATCGTTGAGCAGTTCTGCTGAGTAACAGCGCCAGTGCGTTCCTGAAAATCACGAACGGTACCGGTATAGGTGGAGGCCTGATCGACCGCCTCTTGCCCCATATTGTCGATATTGCGGGCAACAATCTCATCAAGCTCTGAGCCGCCAGACCCGGCTGGGATGGCCCCGGCTTGACTGCTGCCAGCAGAGCTGACCGTGCCTTGCTGACGCTCGCGGTTTGATTCCAAGCGCTCGTTCTCTTCCTCAGAGTAGTCGAGGCCAGCGCGGATCTCCTGGGTTGAGGGGACATCGACGGTGCCCATGGAACCGCCCTGCTGCATGCCAGTCGCCGCCTGGCTCATATAGCCATTGCGGCGGCGCTCAAAGTCGCGGAGGCGCTGCTCTTCCATCTCGTCATAGGAGAGCGAGGGGTTGCGATAGTAACCGTCGTCACCAGGCTGGGCTGAGTTGATCGAGCCACCACCATAGGTGAAATCGGCACCCGGCTGTTGTTGGGCGAAGGCTGGGCCAGAAATCAGCGTTGCAACGGCCAAGGCGGTACCGGTCAACAGCGCAAAGCGCAGCGCGGACGGCCTGATGGCATAACCACGGGTTCGGATGTGCAAATCGGCGGCAGACAACATGGCTTTCCCCTCAACGATCGCCATGCCATGGCCATATCCATGGCTGACTGACAAATATCACCGGCGGTAATCCCCCACCACCAGTCCAGTGACGTGCAATTGCATTTGATGGCAAGCACCTGCCATCAGCAATAACTTATACCGCAAAACCGGCCTCACCACACGGTGTTTGGCGCATTTTGTATCAAATTCGATATATCTGACGGAGCGAGATAGGGGGTAAGCGCGCCTAAGCCACCAATTCGGTGGGTCCTAGGGCCGAGCGGCCATGGGGGGTATCAAAGCTGATATCCGGCATAACCGGCACAATTCCATGGGGATTTATGCTCGGATGGCTCTCGTAATAGTGGCGTCGAATATGGTCCATATTCACCGTCTCTGCGACACCCGGCCATTGGAACAACTCCCGGGTATAGGCCCAGAGATTTGGGTAATCGACCAACCGGGCCCGGGTACATTTGAAATGGGTCACATAGACGGCATCAAAGCGCAGCAAGGTGACGAACAGCCGCCAATCAGCCTCGGTCACCCGATTGCCGACCAAGTAACGCTGCTGGGCTAGCCGTTCCTCCAACCATTCCATGGTCTCGAACAGTGGCTCAATCGCCTCATCATAGGCGGCCTGGCTGGTCGCAAAACCAGCCTTGTACACGCCGTTATTTAGCGTTTGATAGATGCGCTCATTCACCGGGTCGATCTGCTCGCGCAGATGGGGCGGATAGTAGTCACCGGGCACCGCACCGGCGGTATCAAAGGCGCTGTTCAGCATACGGATGATGTCCGCACTCTCATTAGAGACAATGGTGCGGGTCTCCCGATCCCAAAGCGTCGGCGTGGTTACCCGACCGGTGAATTTTGGATCGGCAGCCTGATAGACCTGATGCAGGTATTGGGCGCCATGGATCGGGTCGGGGATGACCCCGTCACCGGCCTCAAAGCTCCACCCCTTATCGCCCATATACCAATGAACGGCCGACATGCTGATCAGCTCGTTCAGGCCTTTTAGCGCTCGCATGATCAGGGTTCGATGTGCCCAAGGACAGGCGAGGGAAACATAGAGGTGGTATCGATCAGCCTCGGCTTTAAAGCCACCCTCACCGGTTGGGCCGGGGGAACCATCAGCGGTAATCCATGAGCGGAACGCAGATTCCTGGCGCTCAAAGCGGCCGCCGCTCTTTTTGGTGTCGTACCACTGATCGGCCCATTCGCCGTCGATTAACAAGCCCATCGGGCCACTCCAAAAGCTTCGATTATGATCCGCTGCGGGTCGCCGACAGGTTCACGGTCACCGGGATAACCTGCGAAACCCAAGCCGCGTTGGGATCGGATTTGGTGCCCATGCCAAGTGCGATGCGATCCATCTCAACCCGGCCGGTGACGGTGGCACTATCCCCACCCATCTCAAGCGTGAAGGGCAGCACCAAGGGTATCTCCTGCCCCTTAATGGTTAGGGTGCCATTAGCCTCATACTGCCCCTCGCCCGTGCTGCGGAATTGGCTCGCCTGGAATACCGCTTCTGGGTACCCCTCAGCGTTGAACCACTCACTGTTGGGCAGGGTCTTGTCATAGAGCAGCGTACCCGTGGCCGCCGATGCGGTTCGAACGGTTACGACGACGGAGGCCTCATCGAGTGCGGCGGGATCAAAGGTGACCGTAGCGTCCCAATCCTCAAACTGACCGGTGAAATCGCGGCCCGCATGGGTGCCAGAAAATCCAATGCTGCTCGCCCCCTGATCCACAGACCAATCCATCGCCAAGGCAGAGGCACTGGCAACGCTAAGGCCGATTGCGGTGATTAATCCGGCGGCGAACCGGGATGATTGGGCGACAAGGCTCATGGTCAGTTATCTCCCGAAGGCATGGCAGGTGGGTTGATTGCAGTACGGCGCAAACGCGGCACCATGCGCAACAAGAGGCCATCCCTGGCCACAAATTGATGTTTCAACGCCGCCCCGATATGCAGCAGCAATAAGGCGATACCAAGATAGCCGAAATAGGCGTGCACATCTTTTAGTAACGCCTCTACCCCCTCTTTCGCCTCGGCGGCGAGCTGGTAGAGCCAGGGGATATGCGGCACCTCAAACAACCCAAACCAAATGGTCGGTAGGTCCCAAGGGCTGGCGGACACCATAGCCCACCCAGTTAGCGGCATGCCGATCATGAAGCCATAAAACACCCAATGGGTGGCATGGGCGGCCACACGCTCCCAAGGTTTCATCCCAAACGGCAATGGCGGTGGCGGGTTCATTAAGCGCCAGCCGAACCGCATCAGGCTTAAAATCAATACGGTGAGGCCCAGGGATTTGTGCCATTGGAAGGCATCATAGGCGAGGGCCTGGTTCGGCCCGCCCTTAATCGCCTCCACCATCCATAAGCCGCTGGCAAGCTGCAGAACAATGGCAAGCGCGATTACCCAATGCAGAATGATCGCCACAAGGTTGTAGCGATCATTGCTGTTAGCTTCGGTCGTGCTGGCCATAACGCGTTTGCTTACTGGGCCTTGAAGAACTCAGCTTCAATTAAGATCTCAACCTCATTGCCGACGGCACCCTGGCCCCAGCCCATACCCCATTCGGTACGGTCAATCGTGGTGGTGCCGGAGAAGCCAATTGCCGGAATATTGGCAAAGGGGTGGTTCTCCAAGAAGCCATTCATCGTCGTATCGAGGGCGATTTCCTTACTGACGCCAAGGAATTCGAGATTACCGCGAATGATTGCCGTCCGGTCACCCGTCACCTCAATCCCGGTGGAGGTAAAGGTGATCGCCGGGAACTGATCGGCATCGAAGAAGTCAGCCTGATAGGCCAGCTTGGCGTTGAAATCCTTGGTCTCAGCATTCGGGTAGTCGGTGTCGACCGAGGTTGGGTCGATGCTGACCTGAACCGAGCTGGCGGCCGGGTCTTCGACATTGAAATCAACCGTCGCATCGAAGCGGTTAAATCGAGCCGTGTAATCGGACAGGCCCAGATGGCTAACCTTCCAAATGATGCTGGCATGGGTAGGGTCGAGCACATAGGTGCCGCTCGGCACGGTAATCGGTTCTGCATTCGCCTTTAAGATCGGCATCGCGGTGAAGACTGCACCGGCGGCAAGGATCAGGCCGGTAAACAGGGCCAAGGCAGTGGGCCGGGTAGCCTTTCGGGCCTGGGCAGTGATCATCTGGGTCATGTCTCGTTGGTATCCCAAAGTTGATGGTTTGTCTGGCCTATGAAGATGGGCAAATGGGCCCAGGAATAAAGGCACCTGATGGAAATGATTTGTTTACCAAAGGCGAATAATCCGGCGCCCCTTCACGGCCCCTGATCACATCACCATCTGCTGGGCATCTGTTTCCTTGGCCTAACCCCTCGGCCCATGTATTCACTGTGGCCAAGTTAGCCCTTGCCGCCAAGGCGGGAAGCGGCAGCACAATACCCGATCAACCCGGCACAACCGGTCACCATGGAGCCACCCAACGATGCTCGATAAGCCCCAAAGCCCAAACCACAACGATATCCTTAAAGCCAACCATATCAGTGACTTGGTCAATGATAGCGGTGACCTCGTGGTCACCACCCCGGTTGATGGCAGCCAGATAGCCGTGCTGAAGCAGGATGATGTGGCCGCCGCCGATGCCGCGATTGCCAAGGCGCATGAGGCATTTAAAGCTTGGCGCAATGTGCCCGCGCCCCGCCGTGGTGAGCTGGTGCGCCTTCTGGGTGAAGAGCTGCGCGCTGCAAAGGATGACCTCGGCGCCCTGACTACCCTGGAATGCGGCAAGATCCTGCAAGAGGGCCTCGGCGAAGTGCAGGAGATGATCGATATCTGCGATTTCGCGGTCGGCCTCTCCCGCCAGCTTTACGGCCTGACCATCGCGTCTGAACGTCCCGGCCACGCCATGCGTGAAACCTGGCACCCACTTGGCGTGTGCGGGATCATTACTGCGTTCAACTTCCCGGTCGCGCCATGGTGCTGGAACGCTGCACTGGCGCTCGTCTGCGGTGACCCCATCATCTGGAAACCGTCTGAGAAGACACCACTGACCGCCCTCGCCGTTCAGAAGATTTGTGAACGGGCCATGGACCGGTTCGGCGACGATGCGCCAGATGGCCTGATCCAAACCCTAATCGGCGGCCGCGATATCGGTGAGACCCTGTCCCAGGACAAACGGGTGCCCCTGGTCTCTGCAACCGGTTCCGTGCCCATGGGCCGCGCGGTTGCCGAAACCGTCGCCAAACGCCTGGGCAAGAGCATCCTGGAGCTTGGCGGCAATAACGCCATGATCGTGGCGCCGTCAGCCGATCTCGAAATGGCGGTGCGCGCCATCGTCTTCTCTGCTGTCGGTACGGCGGGCCAGCGCTGCACAACCCTGCGGCGGCTGATTGTTCATAAGGACATTCATGATGAGCTGGTGGCCCGCCTGGCCAAGGTTTATGCCGGCCTGCCCATTGGCGACCCGCTTGCGAATGGCACCCTGGTTGGCCCGCTGATTGACCGGGCTGCCGCGGATCAAATGGCAAAGGCGCTGGAGCAGGCCAAGGCCGATGGCGGCAAGGTGCATGGCGGTGGCGCTGCCCTTAGCGACCAGTTCCCAAATGCGGCCTATGTCCAGCCGGCGATCGTTGAGATGCCAGGCCAGACCGAGATCGTGCAGGAAGAGACCTTCGCGCCAATCCTCTATGTGATGCAATATGCAACACTGGATGAGGCGGTTGCACTGCAAAATGGGGTACCCCAGGGCCTGTCCTCTTGCATCTTCTCAACCGATGTTCGGGAGACCGAGGCATTCCTCGCCGCCTCCGGCTCTGATTGCGGCATTGCCAATGTGAATATCGGCCCATCAGGCGCGGAAATCGGCGGTGCCTTTGGTGGTGAGAAGGATACCGGTGGCGGTCGTGAGAGTGGCTCTGACGCCTGGAAAGCGTATATGCGGCGCCAGACCGCCACGGTGAACTACTCCCGTGACCTGCCTCTCGCCCAGGGTATCCAGTTCGATATCTAAAAACGATGGCAGATCAACAGGATACATCCAGCACCGGGGTACTCTCCGGCCTCACCGTTGTGGATTGCAGCCGGGTCCTTGGCGGCCCGTTCTGCAGCCAATGGCTGGGCGATCACGGTGCCGATGTCATCAAGGTTGAGCCGCCCCAGGGTGATGAAACCCGTGGTTGGGGCCCGCCGTTCAAAGATGGTGCTGCCTCATACTTCCGTGGCGTAAACCGCTCAAAACGGGGGATTAGCCTCGACCTGCGCCAGGCGGAGGGGCAAGCCGCCCTGCGCCGCCTGCTGGCAGATGCCGATATCCTGTTGGAGAATTTTAAGCCCGGCACGATGGATAAATGGGGCATGGGCCATGCCACCTTATCCAAGGAGTTTCCGAGGCTTATCCATGCCCGTATCTCTGGCTTTGGTGCGGATGGACCGTTGGGCGGCCTGCCTGGCTATGACGCCGTGGTACAGGCCCAGGCCGGGTTGATGAGCATCAATGGTGAGGCGGATGGCCCACCGACCAGGTTGGGTATTCCCATCGTTGATATTGCGACCGGGATCAGTACCGCGTTTGGCATCATGGCCGCCGTTTATGAGCGCAGCCAGTCAGGAAAAGGCCAGTTCGTGGAGGCAAGCCTTTACGATGTCGCCTGCTCGCTTCTGCACCCTTATGCGGCGAACTATTTCCTGAACGGCAAGGTACCGGCACGCCAGGGGTCCGCCCACCCGAATATCGTCCCCTATGACATGTTCGATTGCGGCGACGGTAAGGTCTATATCGCAGCCGGAAATGACGGCCAGTTCGCCAGGCTTTGCAAGGTGTTAGGCAAGGCCGAGCTAATTGATGATGCCCGCTTTAAAACCAATGCCGACCGCATGGCGCACCGGGGCGAACTACGCACCACATTGGAAGCCATTCTAGCTAGCCATAAGGCTGAACCCATCTGCCAGGAGCTGATGGAAAATGGTGTACCGGCCGGTCCGGTAAATGACGTGTCAGCCGTCGTTAGCCACCCGCAGACCATTGCCCGCGACATGCGGATTGAGTTCGATGGCTATACCGGCCTCGGTAACCCGGTAAAGTTTAGCCGGACCCCGGCAAAGATCGACCGACTGCCGCCAAAGTTCGGCGGCGACACCCGGGCAGTGCTTGCCGATCTTGGCTATAGCGAGGCTGAGATTGAGGCCATGATCGCCGCCGGTAGCGCCATCGCTGCCGACTCTAAGGCGTAAGCCGCAGCAATACTGGGTTAAGGCCCGCTGGACTGCCGCATTCCGCAAGAAAATCTTTAAAAAAGTTTAAAATGGCACACGCCTTGCACATGACTGGCGTGATTTGTCTAAAATTTTATTGGCATTTCGTTAAACAGCGTTATACCCGCAGCCACGGCTGAGAAACTGCGCATCAACAACCATTTGCACCACCAAGTGCAGGGTCAAAGAACAAGCGCAGACGGGACCATCGCTAGCCGGAAACACGAAGGTAGTAGACCAATGTCTCAACTCTCCCCCACTGACGGCGCAGACACTCTTATTGGCACCAGTGGCCCCGATACCATCGGCGGCATGCGTGGCTCTGACCTCATTGAAGGTGGCAACGGCAATGACCTGCTTAACGGCGGTCGTCCTGGTAATACCAATATTGCCGATAACGATACGCTTAAGGGCGGCGGTGGCGACGACAAGCTTAAAGGCGGTCGCGACAATGACGAGTTGAATGGTGGCACTGGCAACGACACGCTTGACGGCGATAGCGGCGATGACACCCTAAAGGGTGGCCGTGACAACGACACGCTGAAGGGTGGCGATGGCAATGATGATTTCATCATCGATGATCGCGACGCCAACGGTGGCAACAACCATGACACCCTTTCTGATCTGCGCCTGGCTGGTGCCGGTGACGATAATGATCGCTGGGATCGCCTGGATGGTGGCGACAGCCTGAAGCTTAACATCTTCCGCCAGATTATCGGCCCAACCGCCCGTGAAAGCCTGGACGAAGGCATTGAGATCTCCGGCTCAAACAACTTCTTCATGGCGTATGAGCAGATCGATAATGTTCAGGACCTCAAAGCCCTGATCAATCTGCTGCAAGCAATCGGCTATTCAGTCAGTAGCACCACGACCCCCGGTACGTTCAACAAGGACATCATCCTCGACTTCGGCGAGGACGGTCACGTGATCAATCTGAAGGGCTGGGGTGGCTGGCTTAATGAGCAGGCGCGTAATGAGGAAGGTTTCCTCGTCGATGGCGACGGCAATGTGGTCGATCTGGACAAGAATGGTCGCCTGGCTGATATCGGCGTTCAAATTGAACCAGCCCCAGAGCCCGAGCCGGAGCCAGCACCCGAGCCATTCGCATTCGACCTGGCACTGATCAACACCCGTAATGGTGAGATCATCACCCTGCTGGAAGACGGCTCGGAAATCCCAGCCGCTGACCTTGCCGTATCTGGTGACCTCACCATCGTTGCCCTACCCAAGGATGGCGAAGACCTGCCGGGCGATCTGGAAAGTGCGATCTTCAACCTGAATGATGGTGACGTTGTTCAGACCGAGAACATTGAGCCCTATGCCCTGTTCGGCGACAGCCGCAACGATGATGGCGGGCGCGACCCCCATGGTGGCAACCTGCTGGCCGGTGACAACACAATTTCCGTGTCGTTCCATGATCAGGATGGCGGCAATGGTGAGCTGATTGAAACCATCTCCATCAGCTTTACCCTGACCGAGCCCGATGTTCCTGCGGCCCCAGCACCAGAGCCCGAGCCACTGGATGTGGATCTGGCCCTTGTCGACACCACCACCGGTGAGATCATCACCGTGCTGGAAGACGGCATCGAAGTTGAAGCCGCTGACCTGGCAGCCGATGGCAATCTGAGCATTGTTGCCATCGCCCGTGACGGTGGTGACCTGCCACGCGCCCTTGAGAGTGCGATCTTCGACCTGAATGGCGGTGCCATCGTTCAAACCGAGAACCTTGAGCCCTATGCCCTGTTCGGCGACAGCCGGAATGATGAGGGCGGCCGTGATCTGATCGGCGGTACGCTGCTTGAGGGCGACAACACCATCTCCGTCACCTTCTTTGATGGGAATGGCGGCGGCGGCGATCAGCTGGATGAGATCACCGTCTCGTTCACCCTGACCGAGCCAGAGCCCGTCCCAACCCCGGGCGACGATGTGCTGGCTGGCACCCCAGGTGATGACAGCATCCACGCCCTACAGGGTGATGACAGTGTTAGCGGCCTGAAAGGCGATGACACCCTAACCGGTGCCCAGGGCAACGACACGCTGAACGGCGGCAAAGGTGACGACACCCTTTATGGTGACGGCGATAATGACCGCCTGAGCGGCGGCCAGGGTAATGACTTCATCACCGGCGATAATGAGCGTGGGACCACCGGTTCCGGCTACCAGCCTGGTGACGACACCCTGATCGGTGGCCAGGGCGATGACACCCTGATTGGCGGCGATGAGGATGACAGCCTGCTGGGCGGTGCTGGCGAGGATAGCCTCGACGGTGGCAACGGCAACGACACCGTCAGCGGCGGTGATGATGACGACACCATCCGTGGTCAGAACGGCGATGACAGCCTGACCGGCAATGCGGGTGATGACAGCATCCATGCCGGTAAAGGTGCCGATACGGTGAAAGGCGGTAAGGGTGATGACACCCTGACCGGTGCCCAAGGCGATGACACCATTAATGGTGGTGACGGCAACGACACCCTTTACGGTGACGGCGATAACGACGGCCTGGCTGGCGGTGCGGGCAACGACTTCCTCACCGGTGATAATGAGCGCGGCACCCAGTCATCTGGTTATGTTGCGGGCGACGATACGCTGAATGGCGGCCAAGGTGATGATACCCTGATCGGCGGCAATGGCGACGATAGCCAACTTGGTGGTGTTGGTGATGATAGCCTGGATGGCGGCAACGGCAATGACACCCTGCGCGGTGGCGCCGATGACGACACCCTGCGCGGTCAAAACGGCGATGACAGCCTAGCTGGCAATGCCGGTGACGACAGCATCCATGCCGGCAAAGGCGCCGATACGATCAGCGGCGGTGATGGCAATGACACCCTGACCGGTGCCCAGGGCGACGACACCATCAATGGCGGTAAGGGCGATGACACCCTTTACGGCGATGGTGACAGCGACAGCCTCAGCGGTGGTAATGGCAACGACTTCATCACCGGCGATAATGAGCGCGGCACCCAGTCTGAAGGATACGTCCCAGGCGACGATACGCTGAAGGGCGGCAATGGCGACGACACCCTCAACGGTGGCGCTGGCAATGATGAGCTGCGCGGCGGCGCCGACAGTGACCTCCTAATCGGCGGCACTGGTGAGGACAGCCTCTATGGTGGCGCGGGCAACGATGTTGCCTATGGCGGCCAGGATAATGACCTGGTCACCGGCGCTGCTGGCAATGACACGCTCTACGGCAATAACGGTGATGACACCGTTCGCGGTGGCGCCGACGATGATGCGCTGATCGGCGGGGCGGGCAATGACAGCCTGGTTGGTGGTCAAGGTGCCGACTCCCTGTTCGGTGGTGCTGATAGCGATGTGCTGAATGGCGGCGCCGGCAATGACACCCTGGTGGGTGGCGATGGCGCCGACACCTTCTTCATCAGCCGCGGTCAGACCAATGACGGCGACACCGATGTCATCAGTGATTTCAGCCTGCTAGACGGTGACACCCTGCAGCTGAATAACTTTGCCCGCCTGTTCCGCGATGCCACGGGTCGGACCGATATCGACTTCTCAATCTACGAGACGATCGACAGCACCGGTGATGTGAAGGCCCTGATCAACCTTGCCCGGTTGAGCGGCTTTGACGTCTCGGCCGTTGATGGCGATCTGGTCATCACCTTTGGTGATACGGGTTACAGCCTGGCCTTCGACGGTTATGGCGGTTTCCTCTCACTCTGGACTGCTGGCGAGAATGGCCTGTTTGTTGACCTGAATGGCAATCTGATCGATGTGCCCGGCGGCATTCTGCAGCCACTATCGGGCCAAGAATTCAACCCAGGCACCAACACCTTCCCAGGGGCTGCCCCACTCTTCACCCAGTTCAACGATAACCGTCAGGTGTCAGAGACCGGTGATGAGGGCGCCCGCGCCAGCCAGGGCCGTGACACGGTCTATGGTGATGATGGCCACCAGCTGATCTATGGCAACCAGGACGAAGACATGCTGGCGGGCAACGCCGGTAATGACACCCTGTTTGGTGGCCAGGACGCCGATACGGTGAACGGCGATGACGGCCAGGACATCCTGTTCGGTGATAAGGGCAATGACATCGTCAATGGCGGCGATGGCGAGGACCTGTTGTTCGGCGGCCAGGATGAAGACAGCATCGATGGCGGCGATGACAATGATCAGCTCTTTGGTAACAAGGGTGATGATCTGGTTGTCGGTGGCGAGGGTGACGATGGCCTGTTCGGCAATGAAAACGACGACACCTTGCAGGGCGGCGTCGGCAATGACCTGCTGTTCGGTGGTCAGAATGACGATGTGCTGTACGGTGGTGCCAATGACGACTTCCTAAGCGGCGGTCGCGGCCAGGATACGCTGGTTGGTGGCGAAGGTGCCGACATCTTCAACTTCTTCCGCGCTGACTTCGGCGACGATGTGGTTGAGGACTTCAACGCAGCCGAGGGCGACCAACTGATCTTTGGCAACTTCGAAGAGATCACCGCCGAGGTGACCGAAGATGGCGTCCTGATCAGCGCTGGTGAAAACAGCGTGCTGCTGGTCGGCCTAACCGAAATCCCAGATGGCCTGCTGGTTTAATCCCTAGCAGCACCGACAAGCCAATAGGCTTCAAGTTCAGCACGGGCCGCCTCAGGTAATGGGGTGGCCCGTCGCGTTTCATTATCCATCAGAACGATGATCGTCTCGGCGCGGCCGGCCACCTGCCCGTCCTGCACAATGATCTGGGCAAAACGGACCGATGAGGTTCCCATCTTAATGACTGCCGTGCCCACGGTGACGGGGCTGCGCCAATCCAACTCCGACACAAAGTCGAGGTTCAGATTGGCAATGACGAACTGGGTGCCCGCCGGTGGCATCGAGGCGTCTTGATCATAGAGGATCGGCACCCGCCCACTCTCCAGCAGGGTCACAAACACCGCGTTGTTCACATGGCCCTGACGGTCCGTGTCGTTGTAGCGGAGGGTGACGGCTTGCTGACCTGGAAACGCCTCAAGCGGCGGGAGTGTGTCGGGCTTGGACATGGATTTAGATCTAGGGTTTGGGATGCGGTGGTCAGATGCCCAGCGGCAAATGAAAAAGGATGGCGTTGCCGCCATCCTGTCTACACCCGCCCAAAGCCGGTCAGCAAATGAAACGGTTTAGATAAAGAGGTCAGATGACACGTCGGCGATATCGACCCCCTGCAGGCGGATCGTTCCGCCATCATGGGTGATCACCGCATTGCCACCAACATCAGCGGCATTGGCAACCAGATCGGCCACATTGGCACCCAGGATCTGGATCTGATCTTCAGTGATGTCGAAGTTCCGGATGATGTCGTCGCCGGTTGCGGCCAATGCATCGAAGATGAAGAGGTCAGCATTGGCCCCGCCATCCATGGTGTCGTTACCCTCACCACCGATGAAGGTGTCATTGCCATCCTGACCGTTCAGGCGATCATTACCGGCGCCACCAGAAATGCTGTCATCACCGTACTCACCCCAGATGGTGTCATTGTCGGCGCCGCCATCGGCAACATCTGCACCATCACCACCGAAGATGGTGTCCTGACCGGCATCACCATTCAGGGTGTCATCACCATCATCACCACGGATGCGGTCATTATCGATGCCACCGCTAATCTGGTCGTTACCACCGGCACCGCGCAGGTCATCATGGCCTGCACCGCCGTCGATCACGTCATGATCGCCAACCTCAGCGCCGGCGTCATAGAGACCACCAATCACCAGATCGTCGTCATCACCACCATAGAGCGTGTCGGCATCTTCATAGCCGCGCAGGGTGTCAGCGCCATCAACACCATAGACAACATCATCGCCCTCACCAGCTAGGACGCTGTCATTACCACCACCACCGAAGATAGTGTCGAAGCCATCCTCACCCCAGATGGTGTCATCATCGGCGCCGCCATCGGCCATGTCATGGCCATCACCGCCGAACAGGGTGTCCTCACCCTCATCGCCGTGCAGGTCATCATCGCCATCATCGCCGCGAATTTGGTCGTTACCGATATCGCCGAGGATGCTGTCATTACCGCCAGCACCGCGCAGGTCGTCATTACCGCCCTGACCATCAATAAAGTCATGGTCACCAATCTCGGCGCCAGCATCATAGAGGCCACCAACCACATAATCGTCATCGGTGCCGCCATAGAAGGTGCTGCCATCATCAAAGTTGATGGTCTCAATGACGTTATCGGCGTCGAGGAAGAAGTTGATGACCAGGATATCATACCCATCAACATGGGTGATCACGAGATCATCGAAGTTCTTCATATAGGAGAGATCATCGGCGACCGTGGCGTCCTGGAAGATGATCCGATCCGCCCCACCGGCGCCGCCGTCATAGATCACATCGTTATCAGCGCTCACAACATAGAAGTCGTTGCCAGCGCCACCGATCATGGTGTCGGCACCCTCACCGCCATAGAGAGAGTCATTACCGGCGCCGCCCTCAATATAGTCGTCGCCCGCGCCACCATAGAGGCGGTCATTGTTCTCGCCGCCATCCAGGTTGTCATTGCCTTCACCACCGTAGAGGCGGTCATTACCGGCATCACCGGTGATGATATCGTCATCGTCACCACCGTAGAGACGGTCGCCACCGCCACCACCGGAAATCTGGTCACTGCCCTCATCACCATAAACCGTGTCGGCACTACCGCCGCCGGTTAGGACGTCATTACCCTCATTACCATTAATAAGGTCACGGCCATTACCGCCGCGGATGTCGTCATTACCCTCACCGCCGGTGATGGTATCGTTGTTGTTGTTACCGAACAGCAGGTCGTTACCGGCGCCACCATCGATCACATCATGGCTGGTACCGCCATAAGCGGTGTCATCGCCCTCACCACCGTCCAAGGTGTCGCGGCTGTTATTGCCGTAAAGAACGTCGGCGCCCTCACCACCAAAGACTTGGTCGGTGCCGCCACCGCCAACAACGGTGTCATCACCCTTATTGCCGTAGAGGATGTCTGAACCACCCTGGCCATTTACGGAATCATTATCCTGGCCGCCATATGCCGTGTCGGCCCCATTGCCACCAAGAATAGTGTCAGTGCCTAGATTGCCGTAGATGACATCGTCGTTGCTGCCAGCGTTAACAGAGTCATTGCCCTCACCAGCGATGATCAAGTCATTACCGTTAGCACCTTCGAGCGTATGGGCGCCTTTACCACCCAGCAGGGTGTCGGCGCCGTGGCCACTCGACACCCGGGTGGCTGATGCCTCAACGAGTGAGATGAACTGATCCGGCGCATTGCTTTTGCTGCGCGTGAAGATTTCCAGCTCGGCAACGCCCTCATCAATAAAGCTGGTCTCGGTGCGCAGGGTGATGTTCTCGGCCACATCATCGATGGTCACCGCGACAACATCCGTCACGGTGCTGCCATCGGACAACTCAGCCGTCACGGTCAGATCGACGGATGCACCATCAACTTCGAAATCCGTGGATTGGTTACCGCGCAGCTGCAGGACCCCACCCACAATCTCAAAGCGGCTGTCATCGACCGTGATCTGATCCACCGACACTCCAGTCGCCAGATTGTCCACGGACACGCCCGCAACAACAGCACCCCGGTCGTTTTCGACCAGGTCCTGAAGGTTGCTCACAGTGAGCGTGGTTGAAGACATAAATCACTCCCCGAACAGTCACGCAGTGATCCCCACACCAAACACGTGACTCCCGCCTGTAGGAGCAAATGGCCTGCCAACTGGCACAGTTCCGAAGCCAAAAGGTTAATTTCTCAGCGGATCAGCGGGCGCAACGAGCCGCGATCGGGGTTTATTTGAGCCCAAACAGTCTAAAATTCATCAAAAACATATATTTTTTTGTTTAATATCAATAAGTTAAGAAGATCAAATTGATAAAAATTTACCTAAAATTTATCGCTAAACCCATCCGGTTTTTTTCGCTAATAGACGGATTTCATTCAGAAAATTGGCATGCCCACATACTGCACAAAATAGTACCAACCCATTTTGCAAGAGCATAAAGCAGTAACTGCCCCAAAATGGGGCAGTTGCTTTAACGCATATTGCAATGTGTTTTATTAAATATTCAACGGCTTATAAGCCGAAAAACAGAGCTTAGCGGCACTGACCATCATAGGTCTGGAAGCCCCAATCCTCGTTCAGATTGACCAGCTCGATCTTGTTCTTCCAAGCACCGGTCGCATCGATCACGACGACACCAAAGTATTTCAGATCACCGACCCACTGGACCAACCAGATATCACCGGCTTTCTCGATCGCGGTCAGGTCAATCTCACGCCAACCATCGGCATCCTCGAGCTGCAGGGCATAGCTGCGAACCCGGTTCTCATAGCCTGGCAGTGGACGGATGGCGGCGGCCTGACCCTCGAAGGTGACTGAGAAGTCTTCAAACCGGCTGGCGCCGACATCAACCTGGCGCGGTGGGATCGTAACGTTGATGACCTGCTCGCTAAGACGATTGCCGCCAACATCGGTCGCAACAACACCAACATCAACGGTTTGCGGACCATCAATTGGCAGCATCTCATAGGCGTAAAGCGGGATGTACATCGAGCATGTACCGTTGGCACAGACGGTATCCAACGCAACGTCGTGGGCCTCTTTGTTCACGGTCTCAGGTGGGTAAACCAAAGCCGCGCGGCCATCGCGATCCTCGCTGCCCCGATCCACGGTTAGTGCAACCTGCACCGGCTCACCAGCGCCATCATTAAGGCCGTCAAAGGCAAGCCCAATGGCCGCAACATCATTCACCCGGTTCTCAGGCACGCTAGGGACGATAGTCACAGAGCTGACATAGCTGACGGTCCGAACACCGCAGGAAACCTGCTCAAAACGGTCATAGAGGGTAATCGCCTCATCCGCATCGGCAGCGGTTGCCTGGGGCGCGAGAAACGAGAAGCCAGCGGCAACACCGACGGCGGCCAGAGCCAAAAGCGGTGCGCGAACGCCCAGCTTGGTTGATGCGAAAGTCTTAACAACAGTCATGGTCTAACACCCTCCAAAATCGGGGCCGGACCAAAGGCGGCAAACAGCCCCATATGCGTGTACTCGCACCCCATAACGGATGGCCGAGCAGGAACACATAAGCAAAATCTGATGTGACCCCATTGTTATGGCATAGTTTTCTGGCCTGGCTCTAGCCAGAAATGCCAGCTTTCCACCGCTTTAGACGATTAGAGCAAGAAGCCAATGATTGCCCCCGCCTCACCCGCAACAACTGCCCCGGATCATAGGTTCTCTATTCGGCCGGCAAACATGTCGGACGCGGCTGATATTGCCAGCCTTCACGCCGCATCCTGGCGCGATGTTTACACCGCATTGATCCCAGGTGGCCTACCCAGCGGGGTTGAGGGCAACCGCACTGATTTCTGGGCGGGGCATCTGTCAGCACTGCAGGATGGATGTATCGTCTTGGCCGCGTTTGATGGCACAGAGTTGCTAGGCTTCGCCGCGAGTGAGCCATGCCCCGACGATCCGGCGGCGGCCTGCCTGGCCGCACTCCATGTGGACCCGACCTCCCGGGGGCGGCGGGTGGGTCAGGCCCTTATGGCCGCCCTTGCTAACAAGTTGATTGCCGCTGGTACCGCCCGGCTTTGGTGCCATGTGCTGGAGACCAACCATGCGGCACGGCGCTTCTACGCCCGGCTAGGCGCCGTTGAGGGCGCAGCCGAGCAAGTCCACCTGATGGATGGCCTCTATACGCGAGATTTGCGGCTGGCCTTCCCGCCGCTGGACAATCTGATGATGCTAGCGGGCAAAGGCTAGTTAGCCATCGGTGCCGGTATCGGCAGGCTTTGGCGCGCCACCGAAGGTGTGCTCTGCTGCTGGGAAGCGGCGGGCACGCACATCATCGGCATAGGCTTGGGCGGCGTCGGCAATCTGCTCACCCAACGCCGCGTAGCGTTTCACAAATCGCGGGGTGAAATCATCGAACAGGCCGAGGATGTCATCAATGACCAGGATCTGGCCGTCGCAACGCACCGAGGCACCAATGCCAATAGTGGGGATGGCGAGCGTGTTGGTCAGCTCAACCGCCAGCGGTTCAACGGTCCCCTCAATCACCACGGCGAAGGCACCGGCCTCTTGCACGGCAAGGGCATCGGCACGGATCTGATCGGCCATCTCCTGATCCCGGCCCTGGGCCTTAAACCCGCCCATCGCATGCAGGCGCTGGGGCATCAGGCCGACATGGGCCATCACCGGGATGCCATTGGCGGTCAGGTGCTTAATGGTGTCGGCGGTCTCAACACCGCCCTCAAGCTTCACCGCCGCACAGCCGGTCTCTGCCATCACGCGCGCCGCATTGTGGAACGCCTGGGCCTTACTCTCCTGGTAAGAGCCGAAGGGCATATCAACCACGACCATGGCCTGGGTCGAGGATTTAACCACCGCGCGGCCGTGACGGATCATGGTGTCCAGGTCGACGGCAAGCGTGCTGTCCTCACCATAGACAACCATGCCCAGGCTATCGCCGACCAAGAGCAGATCGACATGGGGGTCGAGCAGCCGGGCCACCGGTGCGGTATAGGCGGTCAGGCAAACAATCGCGTCCTCCCCACCCTTCATGCCACGGATATCGGGCACGGTTTTACGGCATCGCTTACCGGTTCCGGGAACGGGCTTTGGTGTCGTGCTCATGGCACCACCTCTATCTATGTTTCTTATCTACGGCTCTCTCAATGGCCCTTTAACGGGCGATCGCTTCTGTGAGCGATTGCGACAAGATATGGTGCGGTGCACCCAATCAGTGCAAGGGTTTTCAGCGTGCGTGTAACCGCCATGCCGCCAGCACGGCCCCCACAATGGCCAACACACTAAGCACCGTGACGAAGCCATAACCAACAATGTCGAAGGCAATGCCACCCGCCACGGAACCGGCCATAAAGCCAAGATAGGTAACGCCTGTGTTGAGCGAGAGGATCACGCCACGACGCTTCGCATCGGTGGCACTCATGCCCGAGACATAGCCATTGATCATCACATGGTTGATCGCGCCGAACAGGAACATCCAGACGCCAATGGGCCAAGGTTGTCCGACAAAAACCAGCTCACTCACCGGCGCCAACCCGGCATAGATGGCGAGCAGGGCAACACCGCTGATCAGGCAACTGCGCAGGGCACCCAACCGATCAATCAGCCCGCTAAACGTGCCAGCGGCGGCAAAGCCAGCGCCATAGGCGGCCGCCAGCAAGCCAATGACGGCACCACCGCCACCATGCAGCGCCCGGATATGGGCCCCAAAGAAGCCATAGGCACAGTAGAAGGCGAACATGACGGCGAAGCTGATCGCGAGGAAGGTGCCAACCGTGGGCACCCGTGCGGCGGCCTTCAGCTTACCGACCAGCCCTTCAACACTGCCGGCATCGGGCAGGGTCTCCCGGCGCCGGGTTAGGCGGCTTGTGCCCAGGGCAACAATCAGGGCGGTGGCCGCCATCACCATCAACGCACCACGCCATCCAACCGTGTCACCCAGCACCCCGCCCAGGGGGACACCGGCAATCATGGCAATCGACCAGCCCATCAGCACTTTGCCCAGATACTCGGCATTGCGGCCCGGCGGGGCCATATCGCTGGCGCTGGCATAGGCCATGGGCAACAACACACCGGCGGCAACACCGCCAATGCCCTGGGCAATGGCGAGCACAACCCAATGGGTCGCCACCGCACCAATGGTCAAACCAACCCCAAGCAGGATCAGACAGAAGGTCAGGGTGTAACGCCGTGGTAGTGGATCAAAGCGGGGGCCAAGCAGCACGGCGGCCAATCCTGTCGTCGCGCCATAGGCCCCAATCGCAATCCCAATCTCGGTCGTACCAACGGCCAGCCCGGCGGCCATATCCGGCACCAGGGCGGAAAGCATGAGCGACTGCGCCCCCACAATCGCAACCGTCAGCACCAGCAGGGTCAGGTCGAAACGGGCCTTCCAGCGCGCGGTGTTCACGCGCTCTTCAGCCAGTGACGGAATGGCATTCTCAAGATAGGCCATGACCCAACTCCACAAAAAATCATTCGGCTTGATTAAGGTTGGGCCGAATGTAATTTTGCACAAGCCTTGTATATGGCCTCGAAATCAAAAACAGACGGTATTCGGCGGAACGGGTGTGAGGACAGGCAGATGGATGCGATTGACCGAAAATTGTTAGCCGCGCTTCAGGAAGATGCGGGCCAACGCTATGCCGATTTGGCGGATCGGTTGGGCCTGTCCGCCCCCGCGCTGCATGAGCGGGTGAAGAAGCTAAAGGCCAAGGGCATTATCACCCGCACCACCATCGAATTGGATACGGCCAAGCTCGGCTATGGCATCTGCGCCTTCATCCATGTGAAGACCCGCACCCCGGCCCAGGGCGGCTGGAACAAGGATGAGATCGCGGAACTCCTCCGCCAAGAGCCAGCGGTTGAGGAAGCCCACGCCATCGCGGGCTCTGTCTGCATGATCCTAAAGGTGCGGGTGCCCACCGCGGATGATCTGGGCGACTTCCTAAAACGCCTCTTCGCCATCGACGGCGTGGTGGAAAGCGAAAGCTTCATCTCCATCGACCCCCTCATCGACCGCGGGCCGGATGCCATGGGCGCTAGCGACTAAACGCCATTCGGACCAATTGGCGGCAGGCCTCGAATTCTGCTTTGGCTTTCCCGCGATCCTTATGGGCGCGGATAGTCATGGTTACCCCCTCCACCACCGCGATGTAGAGGGTGATGAATTGCTCAAGCGGCAGGCTGAGGGTCGCACCCTCTAGCATCTCGGCCATGAGGTTACGCCAACGGTCAAATTGCTGCGCAATAACCCGCTGGGCTTGGGCATCGCTGTCGGTTACCTCAAGCGCCAGGTTGCCAAGCAGGCAACCACCCCGAAACCCATCCTTCCCGTACCAATGCTCAACCTCATCGACATAAGCGATCAGGGCATCCACCGGCTTGGCGTGATCCTTGAAGGCTTTACGCATCGGCCCGATCAGACCCTGTTCGACATAATCCTCAAGCAGGGCTGGGATCAGCGCTGGTTTATCGGCGAAATGATAGAAAAAGCTGCCCTTGGCCACCTTGGCCTTAGCGATAATCGCATCGGTCCCGGTACCGTGATAGCCGTTCAAAACCATGAGGGATTGCGCGGCCTCAAGGATCTTGGCCTTGGCTCTCGGCATTGGTTTCTGCGGACCGGATGTTGTGGCGGGGCTAACGGCCATGGCACCAGCAATCGACGAAGTGATCATTCACCATCCCCACCGCCTGCATATAGGCATAGATGATGGTGGAACCGACAAAGGTCATACCGCGCTTTTTCAAATCCTTTGAGAGGGCATCGCTCTCAACTGTAGTGGCGGGCAGCTCGCTCATATCGCGCCAGCTATTGATGATTGGCTGACCATCAACAAACCGCCAGACATAGGCATCAAAGCTGCCGAATTCGGCCTGGATATCCTCGAATACCTGGGCGTTGCGGCGGGTGCCATAAATCTTCAACCGGTTGCGAATGATGGCCGGGTTGCCCCGTGCGGCCTCTAGCTCCTCATCACTCATCCTGGCCACGCGCTCAACATCAAAGCCGTGGAAGACGGCGCGATACCCCTCCCGCTTCTTTAAGACGGTCTCCCAGTTAAGCCCGGCCTGCGCCCCCTCAAGGATCAAGCCTTCAAATAGCTGCCTATCATCATGCTTAGGCACGGCCCATTCGGTGTCGTGATAATGGGCCAGCAACTCCTGCCCCGGTTTATTGCCAAAGCAACGGGTCTTGCCATCCGGCAGGGTAAAATCAACGGGTAGCGCATCTGACATGGTAAGCGGGGACATGGGGACTAGACCGCAGCCGGTGAGGTCACGAAATGATCCATCATCACAGTCTCAGTGATCAGCGGCATCATCTTCGGCGCATTCGGGAAGGTTGGGAAAGCGGCCTGGGCGTCTTTGGCATGGGCGAGGCTGCGCCATTCAATCCGCTGGGTCAGCAGATGCGGGTCATCTAAAGACTGATATGTTTCAGCACCGATTACCCCATCATTATAGGCCTTAGCATCACCGATAACCGCCTTCGCAGCCGCCAGGCCGGCCTCCGGGTTTCTGACCTTAAACACCACCACTTCAAACACTGATTGTTCCTGCATTTCGCCTCTCTTACTGGCCTATGATTTATATACTGACCGGTCAGTATAAAATATAAATAGACCTGTCAAGCAGGCCGGGCCTTGTTCGCCCTTCCCTCCGCCTGGCCTAACTGATACCAAACAGGTATCCGCCTTGGCGGATATCAACGTTTGCGCGCCATTCCGGGCCCTGACCAGGGCCGGTGAAAAAGAGACAGCGACCCGTGCCCTTGGCACGGTTCCCAGCGCGCTGCCTGCACCAAAACAATCAGACCAATTGATCAACGCGATGACGGCGGCACTACCTCGCCGTGGCTATCGCCAATGCAAACGTGGAAGTCTTTCAACGATGACAACATCAACTCAAATCCGCCCCGTAACATCGGCGGATATCATTGGCCTTAAAACCCTTATTGAAGCGGTGGCGCTGTTCCCCACTGAGATGCTGGATGACATGATCGCTGGCTATCTGGATGGCATGGCGAACGATTTTTGGTTCACCGCCTGCGATGCCGATGACCGGCCATTAGGGTTCGGTTTTTGTGAGCCAGAGCGCATGACCGTGGGCACCTGGAACCTACTCGCCATTGGCGTCATGCCAGATCATCAAGGTACCGGTATCGGCGGTCGGATGATCAGTTACCTGGAACAACAATTACGGGCCAAGGCCGGGCGCGTTCTACTAGTGGAAACCATGGGCACGCCGGAGTTTGAGCGAACACGTCAATTCTATCACCGCAGTGGCTTTACCGAGGAGGCACGCATCCGTGACTTCTATGAGGCTGGCGGCGACAAAATCGTGTTCTGGAAACAGCTTGGATGAATAGAGGGCCCGGCAGCTTTGCCGGGCCAGTCCACTTACATCCCTAACGCACGACCGGCTGGCGGCTCGGCCTTAGGTTCGTTGACCGGTGGAGGGATCATGTCGAGCAGGCGGCTGGCGGTGTCACCGAAGCCGCGCTTTGACACGGGGCCACCAATGCGTGGCATCAGCGGGGTATCATCGGCCCGGCGCCAATCGGCGGGGCCGCCATTCACGGCAGCACCATTGGCCGGGAAGGGCAGACGCTCCGGCCCATTCTTCACCAGCATGCCATAGGGCGGGATCTTGATATCGACAAACTCACCGGGCCCCAGCAAGCGCTGGCCGGTTAGGTCCTCGATCAAATCATAATTGTGCAGGCGGAAGTTCTGCTCATCCCCCGTCATGTTGAACAGGGCGACGACCTTGCCATCCCCCTCACCCCGGCTGAAGGCGAGCAGCGGCTCATCCACCCCCTGGTAGAAGGTGATCGGCTGATCGGCCAGATCCTTATTCGCCTTGCGCCAGGCGGCGATCCGGCGGGTGTGGTTCAGTACACTGTCGGGGTCACCCTCCTGGGTGGAGACAGCGCGGTCATAATAACTCTCCGGGATCGGTAGCCAGCTATCATCGGCGGTGGTGAAACCGGCCTGATTGCCCTCTTTCTCCCAGGGCATTGGTACCCGCTCCGGGTCGCGACCGACGAGGATTGAGCCACGGTCATTGGCCGGGTCGACGATGCGATCCTCAGGGATCGGCGCATCGGGTAGGCCCAGCTCCTCCCCCTGATAGAGGAAGGCCGTGCCGGGCATCAGGGCGAGTAGCGCGTTCAACTGCTTGGCCCGTTCCGGCGCCGGGTCATCACCGCCCCAACGGCTGGCGGCGCGGCTGACATCATGGTTAGACAGGGCCCAGGACGGGAAGCCATCTCCCTCCAGCCCCTGGAAGTACTCCATCACGCCCTTGATGTAGCCGGCGGATAGGCTCTTATCGAAGAGCGAGAAGTTATAGGCGGTGTGCAGCAGCCCATCGCCTTCAGTGTATTCCTTGGCGAGGCGCATGCCGTCATCATCCCCGATCTCCCCCACCATGAAGGAGCCGGGGTAGCGGTCGGTCAGCTGGCGCAACCGACGGATGAAATCCAAAGTCTCAGGCCGGTTCTTGTCATGCAGGTGCACCTGATCGCCATAGGTCTCGCCCGAGGTGCCGTCCTTAATGGGGTTATCGCGCAGTTCCGGGTCATGGCAGGCAAAATTGATGGCATCGAGGCGCAGGCCCTTAATCCCCTTCTTCAGCCAATACTCAACCTCCCCCAACAGGGCGTCCTGAACGGCCGGGTTATGGATGTTGAGGTCGGGTTGTCCCTTATCGAAATTATGCAGGTAGTACTGCTCGCGGGTCTCATCCCACTGCCACGCACTGCCGCCGAACACACTCTTCCAATTGTTGGGCGGGTGCGGGTTGCCGTCATGGTCGCGGTGTNGATCGGCCCAGACATACCAATCCGCCTTCGGGTTATCCCGGCTCGACCGGCTTTCCTCAAACCAGGCGTGATGATCGGAGGTGTGGGACAGCACCATATCGGCAATGATCGGCAGGCCACGCTCATTCGCCGCCTCGATCATCCGGTCGGCATCGTCATTGCTGCCAAAGATCGGGTCGACCGCGCGATAATCGGCGATGTCATAGCCAAAATCCGCCATGGGGGAGGCATAGAAGGGCGACACCCAAATACCCTCAACGCCGAGGCTTTTGACGTAATCCAGCTTCTCAATGATGCCCGGCAAATCGCCGACGCCATCACCATTGCTGTCTTTAAAACTGCGGGGGTAAATCTGATAAAGCAGCGCGCCGCGCCACCAATCGGGGTCTAGGCCAGCGCTAGCATCTGGGCCTGTCTGCCCATGCGTTTTGGGGTCATCTGCACCATTGGCAATCGGACCGGACCGATTGTCGTCCACGAAGTGTTTCCTCCAGTTGAGATTTTGCGGTCGAGTTCTGGGCCGACCTGCGGGGCGTCGATGTTCTTGAAGCTTTTATGACGCCTGACACTCAACATAGAGGCTGGACACGAAAGACCGAATTGGCACCGCTGTGGGTAACCAATGGGGCTTAACTGACTGTCAGTGGACGCATTCAGGGGGCGCTAGCCGAAGGTAACCTGATCAATACTGGTGACGCCGAGCAGGATCACGGCACCACCCAGCCCATTCTCTATCTGGATGCCGCCATCAAGGGCGGTCACCGTGCTGGTCGGTCCGAAGCCAACGCCCCGGATTACATCACCCTCGATCTGTAGATAGTCGGTGATCACATCAACGCCGGTGGGCGCGAGGATGAACAGGTCGGCGCCAGTACCACCGGTTAGGGTGTCATTCCCCCGATTGCCCGCCAGCACATCGGCATCGCCGCCGCCGTACAATGCATCATCGCCCAGCCCACCGAACAGGGTATCCATACCCAGATCACCGGTCAGGATGTCATTGCCCTGATTGCCATAGGCCAGATCACCAAAGATCGACCCCTGTACCGTATCCTGCCCCGTACCAGCCATCACTGGCTCAACCTGTCCAGGCAGGTTCACGATGGCGATGACCTCGCTACCCTCAGGCAGCGGCTCGGTTGGGGTTGACGGTTGTGTCTGCTGGAACTCAACCGCGCCAATATCAACCGTACCGCCGGAGATACGGAGCGCGCCTGTCGCGTCAGTAGTTACTGTCGACGGCACCAGGGAGTTATCACCAGCATCAATCAGCAAACTGCCAGGTACTGGTGCATGAGTTGGAACTGGCCCACCATTGTCTTGAAGCGGGCCAAGAAGGTCGGCAACTGTTACATTCGGCGAGCCGATTATATTGCCACCACTATCATTGAACGGAATGCCATCGGGCAGAACTAACGGCGTACCGATGAAAGAGTGGGAGACATCTAAAGTGCTACCCGACCAAGGGTAAGCCGGTAATCCGATATCCGGGCCACCATAAATACTACTATAACTATTGTCCCCAGAGATGTTTCCAGCGACTACCGAGTTTATAACGGTAAGAGAACCGCCCCCAACAAGTATGCCCCCGACATTGTATGCTGCATTTCCAATAATGTTCGAACCACTGACATGGACAACATTGTCGGTCCCGGTCAAATAAATGGCCGCAGAGTTGGGCGCGTGATTATATGACACGCTAGAGTTACTTATATACAGCGATGATGCAAACCTAACCAGGAGCGCACCGACCTCGAGGTCAGCTGAATTATGATAAATATTTGAGTTACTTACTGAGATGCTGGAGTGGTCCCAGGCCCCTATTGCTCCAGCAACCGAGGCTGCTGAGTTATCATGGACTAGACTCCCATCAATGGAGATATCAGCGCCATAGAATACGTAAATAGCACCGCCACTCTCGGCATTGTTGCTATGGAAATCGCTGTCTTGGATACTGACATCAGTGGTCGGGCCCCAAGCAAACACGGCGCCACCAGTCGGGTCGCCAAAGAACGTGAATGAGCCATCACCGTTACCTCGCTGAAAGGTAAGGCCGCTCAGCGAAACATCGCTATCTTCACTATCTCCATCATCAACTCGAATTGAAATTATCCGACTGTTATCATTGCCATCCAGGGTAATGCGGCCATCGCCATCAATCGTCACATCTTGATTGATCACCAATTCACCCGCCGAACCCGCCGCAGCCAGTGTAATTGTGCCGTTTAGGCTGCTGTCGAACTCGATGGTGTCGGCGTCGGGGTTGGCGTTGGCGAGGGCGATGGCCTCGCGCAGGGAGAGGCCGGCACCATTGAACGGGCTGCCCGCCACTTCCGTATCGTTTTCATCCGCTAAGGTCGTAACAACAAAAGTTGCCATCTCGCCTGCCCCCAAACATTGCGGCGCTCAAAACCGCAATCCCATACCGCAAGAACCATCAATGCTACGCATCAAACGCTAATATGTCGGGGACTGTAGCAGACGGTACGCCATTATGCGAGTTAAGCCGTTATGCGCGCGATGTTTTTTGGGATGAGGTCTCCGCCGGGGAAAGAGCGGTGGGGCGCGTCCTTCTGCGCGGTTAATCCAGCCCCAGATCAACCAAGGCCGGTGATGGCCCAATCGTCAGTTTGACTGAAGGGAACCATATTGCCCGGCTCACCCAACCGGCCATGCCAACGCGGGAAGCTCCGCCGGCCCGGGGTTAGGACCAAGACACCATAGGGCGGTGCGGTGATGCGCAAACGCTCAACCCCCTCACCCACGACTTGCAGGGCAAGGCCGGGGGCGTCCACATCCACGGTGACCGGGTCTTCGCTGAGGTTAAACAGGCAGGTGACGGGCATCCGTTCCGGCCCACGGGCAAAGCCGAGCAATGGCTCTGGCAGGCCATCGAAGAACCGAATGGGCGAGGCGGTCAGGTCGATATTCATCCGCCGCCATTCGATCAGGCTGCGGGTGATGGTGAGGGTGGTGTCCCGGGTTGCCTTGGACCCGGGCTCATCCTGCTGCGTGGCACCCAAGGCGCGGTAGCAGTCGGGCATGGGTAGCCAGCTCTCACTCGCGGTGGTGAAGCCCGCCATCTCCTTATCCCGGTCCCATGGCATCGGTGCCCGGCAGGGGTCACGACCCGCAACGCCAGAGCCACGGGCGACCGCCGGGTCGACCACCTGATCCGGTGCAATCTCAGCATCTGGGAGGCCCAGCTCCTCCCCCTGATACATGAAGGCCGTGCCGGGCAGCATCATGAGCAGGGCGTTCAGCTGGCGTGCGCGGTGGCGGTTCGGCTTATACCGCTCCCCCTCCTTGGCGAACCGGCTAACAGCGCGGGAGACATCATGGTTGGAGAGCGGCCAGGACGGCCAGCTGTCATGGGGCAGGGCGTCATAAGCCTCAAAGATCTGACGCAGGCTGGCGGCGGTTTGATTGGGCGCGAAGAGGGCGAAATTATAGGCGGTATGGAGGAGGGTTTCGTCCGCGCAGTATTCCTTGGCGATTGCCATGTCGTTGTCGTCATAGACCTCACCGACAATGAACCGGCCGCGATAGCCATCGGCAAGCGTTCGTAGGCGGCGGAGGAAGTCCAACGTCTCCGGCTGGTTCTTATCATGCAGGTGGATCAGGTCATGATAGTTGCTGCCATCGGTGCCGGGCTTCAGCGGGCAATCGGTCAGCGCCTGGTCATGCATGGCGAAATTGATCGCATCCAGGCGCAGGCCCCGTACACCACGGTCGAGCCAGAACTTCGCCTCCGCAACTAGCGCGTCCTGCACTTCCATATTGTGGAGGTTGAGGTCGGGTTGCTGGGAGAGGAAATTGTGCAGGTAGAATTGCTGTCGTCCCTCATCCCACTGCCAGGCACTGCCACCGAACACGGCGCGCCAGTTATTGGGGGGGACGGGCTTGCCATCCGGGCCCGGCTTGCCGTCATGCCAAACATACCAATCGGCCTTGGCATTGGTGCGGTCGGCCCGGCTCTCGATAAACCAGGCATGCTGATCCGAGGTGTGGGACATCACCATGTCCATCACCACCGCCATGTCCCGGCGGTCGGTTTCAACAATTAGGCGTTCGGCATCTTCCAGCGTGCCAAAGATTGGATCGACATCACGGTAGTCGCTGACGTCATAACCGAAATCGGCCATGGGGGATTTGTAGAAGGGCGAGATCCAAATCGCGTCGACGCCAAGGGACTGGATGTAATCCAGCTTCTCGATGATGCCCGGCAGATCGCCGATGCCATCGCCGTTACTATCAGCGTAAGAGCGCGGATAGATCTGATAGACCACCGCGCGCCGATACCAGTCCTCGCGCCACTGCCGTGCCATGCGTCCCTCAAATTTTTTGTTTCTTTGCGGGATAGAATACGGCCCGGCACAACGCAACTATGAACTGGGTTTTTGTCCCGGTATCGGCGCGTTGGCCGTGCCGGTGTCGCCCTGACGGAACAGCCGATCGAAGAAGCCAGCGCCAGACGCAACGCCGGTTAGATCGCTCAACAGGGTCTGCTTCTCCTGGCTGCGTTTATAGACATAGATGCCGAGGACGGAGAGGCCGACGGTCCAAATCGTGCCGAGTGAGGCCATGGCGATAATCACCTGCCCCGCCTGGCCCGGATAACTGACGATGACATAGGCAATGGCCCCCATCTGCCCGGCCCAGGTCAGGGCCATCACATAACCGAAGGTTGGCCGCATGCGCCGAACATAGGGGTCGGAGGAGACGACCTCCGCGCGCAGGCTTTTGTTCACCTCCTCAATCGTGGTGCGGTACTCATCCGCCGATATCTGCGCCATGCGTTCGGTATGGCGGTTCGCCTCGGCCACCCGCTCAGGCGTGATCTGCCCGGCCGTAATCGCCTCATCCACATGGCCCAGCGCATCGGCCGCACCATCGGCGACCGGGTGATCGAGCTTCCGCAGCCCCTCCCGCACCAGCTTGATCAGCAAGGGGACGCCGAGCTGTCCAATGATGGCGGGGATCATCAATCCACCAGCCGGTAGAATAGGTGCTGGCCAATTGAGGCTTGGGCGCGTCTACCAATGGCCCAGCTCGGCATGATGCCGCGATGGTGATAGTGGGTGGCGCCCTTCTCACCGTCCCCAATGGTTGGATCAGGGGCCAGGTGATGAACGGCACGCCGGGCAATGCGCAGCGCCGTGGCGAAGTAGGGGTCGGTGGCGTCAACACTGGCGATCTGGGTGCGGTTGGGATCCCCCTCATTCCAGCATGAGAATTGCCAGGGCCGCTTACAAACTGAGATTACATCAGCGCCCCACCAGTAACGACCACCGGCGGCATCGGCGACGCCAACACGGTTCAGGACGACAGCAGCGACGGCGGTCATACCAGCGGTGCCCTCCCCTCGCGCCTCACCCCAGATGGTGCGGGCGAGCGTATCGATGGCGGCGTGGCCCGTGTTGGGATCTTCGGGGTTGGGGTCTTCGGGCACCGGCGGGTCGGCCGGTTCAACAACCGGCGTAAGCTGGGGTTTCGCAATCATGATTGGGGCTCCTTAATCGGGGGGTCATCATCGCCAAGCTGCTGAAAGACACGGCTGTCGAGCTTCGCCTCAATGCGCAGCAGATGGTGGGTCAGCCGTTTCTCAGTATCTTTGAGCAGCGCGACCGAGGCGTAGGATCGCGCCACCTCCAGCTTGAAGGCTGAGAGCTCAGCTTGGATTTGGTCGAGGGTTAGGCGCGCCCGGTCGGTGGCATTGGCCGTCGCCTTATTGGCATCGGCACGGGTGCGCCAAATGAACAGGGCGAGCGCGGTTAGGGCTGGCAGTTCAACAATCGTGATCCACCAGATCAGGTCATTGGAGAAGGTCATGGGGCTCGCTTTCAGCCGGTGGGAAAGCCGCGCCAGGCTGGGCGTGGACGTTCCGGTTGTGCCGGTCGCAATGGGCGGGTGAAGCGGACGGGCTCCGCCGACAAACAACCGGCGACAGCATCCAGCCCATCATCCCGGGCGGGGCCGCCAATGCCTGGCCGCCAATCATTCAACTCAGTGATCAGGGGCGTCGACCAAACACTCTCATGCGCCGACAGGGCACCGGCGGCGAGCACGGCATCGAATGCCTCCAAGATGCGTGTGTCTTTGGGCAAGCGGCTGCTTACCTCCACCACGGAGGCTTCAATCCCACGCTGTCGCAGCACCTGCCGCAACAGGCCGGGTAGGAAGCGACCGATGCCATTAATCTCCAGATGCACCGCGGGCAGGTAATGGGCAGAGAGGAAGTCGGCCACCTGTCGGCATTGCTGGGTCGCCTCATCGGTTTCATCCCGTGCGACGATGGTCAGGTAGCTAATCCGGTGCAGCCAGTAATGCCCCTCACTATCCGTGAAGACGCAGGCAATCACGCTGCGGTCGCGCTTTGCTCGCTTGGTAAGCAGATCATCACTTGCCGCCTGACCAAAGGCCGGGTCCCACCAACAGGCAGCAGAGATTAAACGCCGCTCCCCCAGCATTAGGACCGGGCGGCCATGGGCCTCACGGTAGTCCAGCTCCTCTGCGTATCGCCTCAATTGCTTGGCCTCTAGACGGCCAGCCTCGGTCGTCACTGGCTGCAACATCATCTGTGCGGCAAAGCGAATGGGACCGGCCTTTCGCTTCAGCCGCTCAATCTCCTCAGTTGGAAATCGCTCGGGCCAAGTGCTGTTGCCATCTTGATCCTGGATCGGCTTCACCAGCTTCTTAAAGCTGGCGAGGAAGCCGCTATTCCCCTGCCAGTCATAGAGCGTGTCGCGATGATGGGGTGTGCCGAGGTAAAGCTGGGTGCCGCCGGGGGTTAGGACAAAATCAATCTCGGCCAGGCGCTCGCGTAGTCGTTCTCGCAGTTCAGCCGTTGCCGCCGTGTTTGGCACCTCAACATCGTCACAGATGACAAGGTCGGCACGGCTGCCGGTGATGTTCGCCTCAATTCCCCGTGCCATAACGGACGGGTCTCGCAATTCCTTATCGCGCCGGATCGTGAAGCGGTCATTTGCCCATTGATCCTTTGCCCCCTCAGGCATCAGATCACCGGTGAGCGGGTGCCGCTCAATCACCCGGCGGATATTGCGGACAAGCTTACCCGCCAACGCTTCATCCGCCGACAAAACCAGAATGCGAAGATTGGGGTCGAGGGCTAAACGCCAAGCGCAGTAGAGGCCGGTTAGGGTCGACTTGCCACAACCCCGAAACGCCATGATCAACAGCCGTTGATCACCGGCGATAAGCCGTTCGTCCAACCACCGCGCAATATCGCGATGCACCGCCGGGGTCTTCAGCGCCTGGGTTTCATTCCAGGTGGCGATGAACAGGTCGAGCGGGAGGTGATCACCCATCGCCCTACCCCTGATCATCGGCAGCACCTCCGCTAATAACCGGTTCGGTTGCGGCGGGGCTATCATGGTCGAGCAGTACAAGCGTGGCCTGTGCCTTCTCAATCAGGCTGGAAAGGGTGTCGTTGTCACTTGTATCGGCGAGGCGGTCGCTCTGGCTTTGGTCTTCATGGGCAATGAACCGGCCAAGCTTCAACAGGGCCTCAAGGTGGGAAATGGCTGACTTTAGGCCAGCATGGTGGGCGGCGTAGCTCTTGGCATCGCCACCGCTGGCGGCGTCATCATCATGGTTATTGGCAAAATCTGTGTATGAGGCGAGCGCGCGATGGATTGCTTCAGGGATTGCATCAAGCAACTCACGTCGGGCGGCCACCATGAACTCATTTGGCATAATGACTGTCTCGTAATGGCAATTCTCATTTGGATCGAAATCCGATTGTTGTTTTTCGTTTCTTGGGTGCTGGTCTTGTTAGGTGTGCAGGTTAATCACCTGCCACCCGGCACCGTTGGACATGACGGTTAATGCATGCCCCTTCCCGGTCAGGTTGATCACCTGATTGTCCGGGCCACCGCCGCCCTCTTTTGTGACGGTCAGGCTGTTGGATGAATTGTCGTTTCGCTTAATGGTCACCAGCCGCCCAACAGCATGGGAGGCGGCCGGGTCTGGCAGGCGCACTTCCAAGGCACCAGAGAAGGCATCAACCAGGTAAAGACGCCGGGTCATGTCCGGGACGAACAGCCCTGGCGTGTTGTAGAAATCCGCATTCTCGGCCATGCGGTTATGGGCCGTAAGCCACCAATTGGCGCCGTTCGACACCATGGTGGCGTAGTCATAGCGGGCACCAAGGCGGATTGATTGACCATCAGGCCCAGGGCCACCCAACTCACTAATTACGATATGGTTGGGGGATGCATCGGTCTTCTTAACCGTGATCACCGCGCCATTGGCATCGACCGCGGCGGGTAGGCGCGCCGTCACCTCACCATTGAACGAGCTGACCAGGTAGAGGGAGCTCGATAGATCCACATCGAAAGTGGCCGCACCAGTAAACTCCCGAAACTCCGTATCGAAACGTAAGAGCTCGGTGGTCAGATCGGTAATCCGGGTCTTACCCATGCGGTTCTTGTCAGGGAAACCAGCATTGTAGGCCGTGCATTCACCGCCGCTATTATCCTCAATCGCAGCGCCGTTGCTGACCGAGAGCAGATTAACAATCGATGTCTCAATCGACCCAGCATCCAGCACGATGTTGGAGAGGCCACCTGATGCCTCGGTATAACAATTGACGAAGAGGTTCTTATCCGTGTCCGGACCAACCCGAATGCAGGCCTCTGCCTCCGGCCCCAGATTAACCTCAAAATCGGTAAAGCTGTTGTTGAATCGACCAGCCTCAACATAGAGGCCGACACCGGTAGAGCCCGCCGCTAGCGTATAGACGCGGCATTGAACAAAGCGGTTGGCATTCGGCGTATCACCGGCCCCGCTACGGATTAGGTGTATACCGTGGCGGGCATGACGAACCACCAACACCCGGGCGAAGTTGTTCCAATAACAGGGCTTGTTCGGATCGGTGTAGCCATCCAGGACAACACCATCCGTCGCCTCCCAAATCGTGACATCACGCACGGCGTTTTGGACGCAGGGCGCAATGCGACCGTGGAGGCGAACACCGGTGGCACCACCCTCAAGTTTCAGATCGGCAACGGTCGCGTAACCGGCTGGCAGCTCAATCAGGTCGAAGCTGTTCGTGGTCGACTTCATCACCGTTGCTTGACCATCCCCGATAAGCGACTGCCCCTCATTCACCGTGATGGTTGAACTGATGATGTAGGTGCCCGTCGGGATCAAAACCGATTGGTGACTAGCTAGGGCCGACTGAATGGCCAGGGTGTCATCGGTGACCCCATCTCCCTTCGCCCCAAAATCTTTAACCGAGATTGCATCTTGCAACTTATTGGTCAGATCACGCGGCACTGCCCCGGTTCCAGGCACGGTGATCGTGCCACCAGCGGCACCGCCGCTGACACTGTCCGCCGTCTCAATGCCGAAGACTGTTGGATCGCCATTGCTATCAAAGCCCAGCAGCATACCGGCCCTGGCATCACGACCGGGCAGCTGTGCCGAGGCCGGTTGATCGGTGGAGGCATAGCTCAACGAACGGCGGTTATCGCTATCCACCTGTTGGATACTGGCGGTTAGATAGTCCAGCTCGTTATTCAGCGTTTCGGCGGCGAAATCCCCGCCCTCTTGGAAGTCGGTGATCCGCTCCAAGGCAAGTCGCCGCTCTAGCGTAACCAGGGTGCCGCCCGCCGGGGCGGTATCGAAGTTGATCGTGCCGCCGGTGCTTTCACCCGCCCCGAAGATTGTGAAGCCACTGGTCTGCGGCGCCCCATTCATCGCAACGAACAAATCCTCTGACGCGAAGATCGCAAAGGGGTAGGTGAAGCTGGTCTGCACGCCGTCAGCCGCATATTGGATGCGCGGCGCGATCCCGCTCAGCTTGATGTGGCTGTCGGACATGGTGTCTTCCGCAATGTTTGATGGATGCTGGCGCTAGCCAACAAGGGTCAGAAGCTGGAACCGCTGCGCCTCGGCAAGGCGGGTGCGTTCCAGAAGGTTCTGTTGCCGCAGATTGGCGAGGTCTTGGGTCAAGGCCTGCTCGCGCAGCGCATCGCTGCGGCGGCGGCTATCACCCTCGGCCTCACTCTCATTAATCAGGCCGAGCAATACGGCCTCACCGGACCCGCTGGTGGTTTCGATCCCACGGGCGCCGAGGCTGGCCCGCTGCCGAGCAACAGCGCGGCGAAGACCGGACCGGCGGGCCTCTTCCGCTGTCGCCTGATCACTTTGGATCTCGGTCTGCTGTTGCGCCAGATTGGCTTGCGCTTGGGCGAAATTGAGATCTTGTTCCGCGATTAGTCCGGCCAGCTGGTTCTGTTGATCCAGTGCTAACCGGTTGCGTTCAAACTCGGCGAGGCGTTGATCATAGGCCCGCTGTTCCAACTCATATTGCTGCTGCTGAACCGCGAAGTCGTATTGCTGTTGCTGAAGGGCTTGCTGCTGCGCCAGCTCTTGTTGGCGGTACTGTTCTTCCAAGGCGCGGCGTTGCAGTTCCCATTCGCGTTCTTGCAGCGCTCGCTCATAATCCAGCTGCGCTTGCTGCTGCGCCTGCTGTTGCTGCGCCAGGATGAAATTGTTCTCTTGCTGCTGGGTGCGGACGTCTTGGTACAGGCCGACACCGGTGGTCACCAGCTCAATGGGTGACGAGGGAATGAGAGAGCCCATCAGTTATTCACCTTCAGTTCGAGGGAGACGGAAAGCAGGGTGAATGGCAGTGGCACCGACTGCTCAATCCGCCATGGTGTGGTCGATAGATCCTTGCGCCAGCCATGGGCGCGCACGCGGATATCGCCAGAGGTGGGCGGCGGCGGTTGACCCAGCACGGCGCCCTCCTCCAACTCACGCAGCGGGATTTCCCGCAAGCCCTGGCCCAGATCGACGCGCAAGCTCTGGCTGTCTTGCAGGCGGAAGGTTGCCTCAACGACCCGGTAGGCACGGCCCGCACCGGCATTGGAGATGGCGCTAACAGGCAGCGGCTCAACGATATGGGTGTATGGCAGCCCCACCTCGATTGAGAGGGCGGGCGGATCGATGGTAATCTGGCCACCGGTCACGGTCTGTGAGGCATGGACCACCCCATCGGCGAGGATGGTCACCTCCTTACCTTCGAGGTGGGTTAGGCCACTCCAGGTTGCCCGTGGGTTGCTGTCGGTTCCGGTCAGGGCCGCATCGGTGGCGGCATCATCATCGAAGAGTTCAATGGCATAGGCACCATCCCGCTCAGTCAGCAGAAACACATCATCGCCCGCAACCGCAACCGCAACCGACAGGACATTGCCCGCCGTCTGTTGGCGGGTCCAGGCCGCCACCTGCTCAGACCGGTAAAGGGTCAGCGCGGCGAGGGAACCATCAGACATGCAGCAGAACAGCAAACGCCGCCGTTGATCGAAGGCCAGCGAGACGGGACTGTTAATCAGATGTCGGGAGACCAGGGCCAGATCATTCGACTGATAGGCCTGCTCCAGATCCGTGAACAGAAACTCCCTAATCTCTTGCCCGGTGCGGGCGGCAAACAGCGTGGCGCCATCCACATCGACGGGGGAGACCCAACGCTCACTAGCGCTGCCCACCCTGGTTTGGCGCCGGATCTGAAGCGTCGCCGGGGTTAAGGGATCACCGGTCACCATCCATTCACCACCCGAGGTAAAGACCTGTAAGTGACGACCGGAGAAGACGGCCCGGATGGCGTTCACCTGATCTGACAGGATGGCGAATTCAATCGCCTCATCATCCAGGCCCTCGCCTAGATCGAAGTTCCAAATGTCACCACTCTTCGAAAGCCACAGCCGGTTGGGCAGTGACTTGGCACCGCCGATAACCAAACGGTCCTGGTGGAAAACCACCGCAACCGGCCAACCGCGTGCGTCTGAGAACGCAGCCTCTGACCAGCTTGTGGTGGCCGAGGTACCAGTGAGGGTTTGCTTCACCTCCGCCGCCGCAGTGGTCGGGCTCGAGACGGCGGTGATCACCACCTGCTTGCCACCAACCCGGAACCGCGCACCCTCATGATCCGGGGTGAAATGATCGGCTGAGGCGGTCAGCGTAATGCTGCCGCTGGTGGCGCTGGGTGTTAGCGTCACATCGGGGGCGGCGTAGCGATAGAACGGCTCACGACTGGCGCCGTCATCTTCCTCGACGAACGGCCAGTCCTCGAGCGACCAATCGGTATCGCCATTGCGCAAGATCAGCTTGGGCGGCAAATCAGGATGGGAGACGAGCAGCGTGTCCGCACTCTGGGTCCAGGCGATCTGATCCAGCTGCGCCAGGGTCCAATCAGTGTCGAAAGCCGCCCGTTCAACCCCATCACGGAACACCGTTGCCCGCCGGTCGGTGAAGACCAGCAGGTAAGTCTGTTCGGTATTGAACTCGAACGGGACCAACCGTCCAGCGCCCGCCACCTGTGCCAGGTGGTAGAGACCTGCGCGGCGGGTCACGCCGCCGGTTGGGTGGATGAACAAATTGGTGAGGTTACTGGCACCATTCTCATAGGCGCGCAGATCACCCCGGCCAAGCAGCTCTGGGCTGACCTCACCGGCGGTGAAGTTGGTCTTGGTTTGGGTTAGCCGGGTCATCGCCGCGCCTCGATCAGGCTGAAATCTTCAAAGCGCTGCGGCGTGTCTTGCTGCGCATCGATGGATTTGGCGCGACGGAACTCATCCTCGGCCAGGCGGAACATTAGGTCGGCTCGGCTTGAGCTTTCTGTGATGGGGATACAAAGCTCTGCCGCCAGCCGAGCGATCAGCGCTTGATCGAAGAAGGGCGGGATCGCCGCCTCATCAGCGCGGAAGATGTAGGTAAGGGTCAGCTCTTCGGCATCGCTATGCAGCTGCTGACCGGTGATGCGGTAGCGCAAGCCACGGCCACGACCGCCCTGCCCCGCACTCAACGCCCGCAGGAAATCGGCGGGTAGCTGGAAGGCATGGGCGAAGTCGGCGGATGGCTCCTCCACCAACAGGCCTAATGATGTTTGCGCAGTGGCAAAGCTCCATGGATGGGCCGAGAGCAGGGCATCGCGGGCGGTACCATAGAGTGAGCCGGTCAGCGCCGCCTCACTGGAGCCATCATCGAAGCCATTGATCGAGGCAGCGCCCAACCGGTTCAGCGCACGGCTAGCAATATCGACGGCGGATAGGGCCATGGATGTGGTCTCCTAAAAGGGGTGTTGGCACGGGGTAGAAGAGAAGGGCGCGGCCATGGTCAGGCCGGCATCCGGCATCAACGCTGATCGCCAGTCAAAGGCCAGCAACAGACAGCCCAGGTCGGTATGGGAGGCAGGGCCCCCAGGCGTGTCTGGGTAAAACAGCGGATGCAAGTGCTAGGGATGCGAGGCAGGAAACGACCATCGCCGCGCCCGGTTACCCGCGCCAAATCAGCTCTGAAGTCAACCTCTCCGGCCGGGGGTCGGGACGGGGAACCACCGGGGAGGTGTGACAGCTGAAATGGGCGGGTAAGGGTTTGTCGGCTTACGCCAACAGATCGGTCACCATGACATCACCGGCGGTGATGCTTGCGACACCGTAGAAGCTGGTGGCCGGGGTGCCGTCAGTATCGGTATTTGCGATAATGACGTCACCGGCGCGCAGCATGTGGGACGCACCGTTGAAGTAGTCATTGGTGGTCACATCGGCGTCGATGGTGGTGTAGTGCCAAAGCGTAAAGCCATTGGAATAGGCCAGCACGCCGAGATCGGTGGCTTCTAGTGCCATCGGTCAATCTCCTTCAATTCAAGTCTTGATGGTTTCACGTCGTGGCTGGCGGCTTAGTCGCCGTCAGGGGTCTCATCACAGCGCAGGGTGACGACACCATCGCCATCAATGATGACGGCACCTTGGCTCATCATATTGTTGACGAAGTGGGCAGCCCGATCGCCATGCCAGGTGATATCGGTTTCCACATCCGCACCCGACGCATGGCCGATCGCGGTCTTGTGGTACCAGTGGCAAAGGCGGACATCATCGGTGCCAATGGTGAGGCCCGAATGCGGGATCCACATGGTGCCGAGCCAATTCTTCGCCTGGGTCACCTGGAACGGCAGTTCCTCGGCCCCAACGTAATCGGCGCTGGCGAACTCTTTAATGGCGAGCAGCTCGGTCCACTGTTTCCAGCCAATGACCGCGTAACGCTGGCCATCATCTGGCACATCCTTCTCACCCAGCATTTCAAAGGCGGTAAGCACCTTCTCTAAGGTAAGGCCAGTGGTGTCATCACCAGCGAAGTTGGTGGATTTATCGAGCTCTTGGATAATCAATTCATCAGTCTTGCGACCGAGGGCATAGGCACCGGCATTCGCGATCACCTGACGCTCGTCGATATTGGTCTTCAGCTCATCGAGCTTATCGATCCAGTCACCAGCGTAGTAATCCTCGAGATAGGCTGTCTCATTGTCATGGACTAGATCCATAACCGGGACTTGGCCGTTCCGGGCCTTGGTTGAGGCAACGCCCTTACCGACCTTCTGAAAGACGGTGGAGGCACCCTTTACCTCATTCTTGCTACGTACCGTGGGGCGGAGTTTTGAGCCCATCCGCTGATAAGCGGCATGGACTTCGCGTTCGAACTGACGGATGAACGCCTGATCAATGGTTGTGGCCATAGGTTTAAGACCTCATTCCTAGATAAGAAAAAGGCGCCGCACAGCATTGAAACCGTGAAGGCGCCACCGGTGATGAGGATTGGTCCCGTGGTTGTCGGTCATGGCAGAGAACATGGCGGGGCCACCAAACCAGATCGGCCAACCTTTGCCCCAATTAAAAACGAGAACAGCATGACGGTTGCCGGCCAAACTGCTTGGCGGGCCATCATGGCAACGTCCCACTAAAATGGGCCGTCTTAATCTCGAATTGGGAGGTTGGGGGATATCGAGCCTTGCTGCGACAGGACGCAGCTATGGCGTTGATGGGGTAAGTATTAGGAATATTTACCTGTTACGTCAAGCAAGAAATTCAAAAGAAATTTCGACACCAGTCGTCACTTGGCCAAACAGCAAGAAATAGAAAAATGTAAGCGATCGATAATTTATTTGATCCAGATGTACACCACCGCCGTATCGCTCATAACCGCCTAATCCGACGATTGCTCGAAACCGGATGATCAGGACCGACAATCGCCCGAGCATTAAGGAGCGCGCCGCTATGGCTTACATCGATGATCCTGAGACCCAACGTGCCAACCTGGCCTATATCAAGGCCTCCATGAATGAGCCGCTGCTCAGTCGTGAACACGAACAGGATCTGGCCAAACGCTGGCGGGATAATCGCGATGAAGATGCACTGCATGAGCTGGTGCGTTCATACACCCGCCTTGTGGTCGCGACCGCATCCAAGTTCCGTAATTATGGCCTGCCCCTTGGTGATCTGATCCAAGAAGGCAATGTTGGCTTGATGCAAGCAGCAGAGCGGTTTGAGCCTGCGCGTGAAGTTCGCTTCTCAACCTATGCCAGCTGGTGGATCCGCTCAGCGATGCAAGACTATGTGCTGCGCAACTGGTCGATTGTTCGGACCGGTACAACCGCCGCACAAAAATCCCTGTTCTTCAACCTGCGCCGCCTGCGCTCGAAGATCGAGAAGACCCTGGCCATCGACGGCCTGACCGATGAGGGCCGCGAGATGATCGCGGATGAATTGAACGTCAATCTGAAGGATGTTCGGGATATGGAGCAGCGCCTTTCAGGCTCTGACCAATCCTTGAACGCACCGGTTGGCGAGAGTGGCGACGATCAGTGGCAGGATTTCCTGTCTGATGAACGCTCGAGCCCGGAAAGCGTGGTGATCGGCCTGCGCGATGCAGAAACCCGGTCCCAATGGCTAGCGGAAGCTTTGGCCCACCTGTCTGAACGTGAGCAGAAGATCATCCGCAAGCGTCGTCTGGTCGATGATGGCGCCACGCTTGAACAGCTGGGTGCCGAACTCGGCGTCAGTAAAGAGCGGGTTCGTCAGCTTGAGCATCGCGCGATGCTGAAAATTCGTGCGGCGATTGAGCGGAACGTCTCAACCCACACCGACTTGCTGTTGGAAGCGGGCGCTGGCGCCTAAGCCAAAAACTCAATCTGCTCTGGATGGCTGACATCAATGGCGGGGCCATTGTGCAGGTAAAGCCAGCCGCGCACCCGGATCCGACTGCCAGCCAGATTGGGCAGATAGGCAAACTCTTTCGGGAAACGACGGATCGTGTCGAGGCGTAAGACAGCCGTGAAATCCTCACGGTAGTCTTCACCGAAGTTGATGTACCAGCGGCTCGAGGCCCTGGTGCTTTGGGTCACAACACCCTCAACCAGCTGGAAGTAGTTAAACGGCCCAATCCGGTGCGCACCTGAGTCTCGGATCGCATAAAAATCGAGAGCCCAGATACCAATCTGCTCGATCCGCGCTGCCTGTTCCAAAGCCATCATCTCAGACACGAAGCTTCGGTTATCGGGGAAGCTGTAAACCCGCGCATGACCTTCACGAAGCATCCAACCCTGAACCCATAAGCCATCATCACGCACGAGATGCGCCAGGCCACGGCCATGTCGATCCTGGCTAGCGCCAGCATAGCCAAACCGAACGGTCTGATTGATCAGCAGCTTCTCCAAAGCCTCGCGCGCTTCCTCGCCAAGGGGCCAGGCGCGAAAGCCCGGACGCCCCAGCGGTATCTTCGGCGCCTGAATGCCAACCAGCCGGATTTCTTGTCCCGTGCTTAGGAACACGGTGTCGCCATCGACAACCTCTACCACCTCGGCTTGACCCGCGATCTGTAGTCCTTCCGGCGGGGCAATATGAAGACCAGCGGCCTGGGCCATGCTTGTCCGACCAATCCCCGCAGCGGCCATCACCCCACCCCAGGCGAGCCCCTGCTTCAGCAGATTCCGGCGCTGATTATTGAAAAACAGCGGTTTATCGGTGGTTGGCATGACTTTTCCCATGGAAAACCTTTGGCATGGATGCCCGGCCCGTTAGCTTAAATGGACTAGGCCGATTAACGAGCGGGCACGCTCAACACTAGATAAGCCGCCGGGGCGGTTGGCCTCAAGAGACCTGGCGACAAACCGGTACCAACATGAAGGCCGGTACCAACATGACAGATGGGCCCCTGGCTTTGCCGCGCGACCGCATAAAACACGATCTGTTCCCCCCGATCGAGCCCTTTGAAACTGGGTTCTTAGAGATTGAGGGTGAGACGGTTACCCATCGTTTGTATTGGGAACAGTCGGGCAACCCGGATGGCGCGCCCGTGATCTTCCTCCACGGTGGCCCGGGTGCTGGCGCCTCACCCAATCACCGCCGCTTTTTCGATCCTGAGCATTACCGCATCATCATCATGGACCAGCGCGGCGCTGGACGATCCCGCCCCCTGGGTGAGCTGCGTGAGAATGATCCAGACCACCTCATCAGCGACCTAGAGGCCGTGCGTAAGCATCTGGGTATCAATCGCTGGCATGTGTTTGGCGGCTCCTGGGGTTCAACCCTTGCGCTGATCTATGCCCAGGCCCACCCGGATCAGGTGGTCAGCCTCGTCCTGCGCGGCATTTTCCTGATGACCCGGCCAGAGATTGATTGGTTTCTCTATGGCATGCAGGCCATTTTCCCGGACCATTGGTCAGACTTTGCCAGCTTCATCCCTGAGGATGAGCGGGATAACCTGCTAGATGCCTATTACAAGCGACTGACCGATACCAACCGCGATGTGTGGTTGCCTGCTGCACGGTCTTGGAGCCGTTATGAGAGCGTGTGCTCAACCCTACTGCCCACCGATGATGGCGCTGTCAGTCTGATTGATGAGACCCATGCCCTCGGCTTGTCACGGATCGAGGCGCATTTCTTCAGGCATCACCTGTTCAAGCCAGAGCGTCGGATCCTCGAAGATATCGACCGCATTCGGCATATCCCGACCCATATCATCCAAGGTCGCTATGACATTGTCTGCCCACCGAGCGCCGCTTTTGAACTTCACCGCCATTGGCCTGAGGCCTCGTTCCTGATCGTGCCCGATGCTGGCCACTCCGCGATGGAGCCGGGCATTCGAGCAGCGCTGGTCGCGGGAACACAGGCATTTAAGAATATTGAGATTTAGTGTCCCTAAGCCGCCCTGACGGCTTCACAGCCAGGCAGACTGGCTGTATGAACACCTGCGTTATTTCGATTTCGTCCGTTTCTGCCTGCCAAGTTTATGCGTATGGCGAGGCGTGGTTTGTTGATCGGCAAGGCAACAGGCCAGCACCCGCGGTGATTTAAGGGACTCGTACTGTGACCATTCGATTTAAGACGCTTAACGGCCGTGCCCGCGTTCTTGGCACCATTGTTGCTGTTGCTGGCCTTATGAGCCTACCCGGCATCGCATCGGCGGAAGAGCCGATTGGCACCCCAATCCCAACTCAAGTTGCAGATGGTCACACCGCGGAAAGCGGCTGGGTGAACCATCGCAGTGACGCCGTCGATCACCTAGTTTTTGGCCTGTCTGATGGCAACTCTGAAACCTTCAGCATCGCCGCCCGCGATGATGATGAGGGGGCCCTGTTGTTCACCATCGAATGGCGCCCGGGCGTTCGTTACCTGTCTTATGAGAATGGCGAGGATTTCACCTTCGGTATCGCGCCATTCCTTGGCGGTTATGCCGGTACGGATGAGAGCCTCTACGGCTACGCCGGTTTCGGTCTTGAGTTTGTGATCGAAGACAACTTCGTGATCATGCCGAACACGGCCATTGGCGCCTATCACCGAGGTGAAGGCCGCCGCTTAGGCAGCACGCTAGAATTCCGCTCCGGTCTTGAGCTGGCCTATCGCTGGGATAATGACATCCAGCTGGGCCTTGCCTACCACCACCTCTCCAATGCCGATATCGGGGACAACAACCCCGGCACAGAGCATTTGAGCGTGTTCCTGAACATCCCGCTGGATGGCTCAATCTTTTAAAACAATAAGACGGCACCCAACCCATGCCCGACTTCAAGACCCTTGATGACCTGCTGAATGATGATGTCAGCGGTAAAACCGTCCTCGTGCGCGGCGATCTAAACGTGCCAATGCAAGACGGCCTGATCACCGATACGACACGGCTTGAGCGCCTGGCACCAACCCTGACCCGGCTTAGTGAGGCCGGTGCCAAGGTCGTGGTCCTGTCCCATTTCGGTCGTCCAAAGGGGGCGGCGGATTTGAAATTCAGCCTGCGCCCCGTGGCCAAAGGTTTGGCCGAATGGGTTGGCGGTGATGTGGCTTTTGGCCCGGATTGTGTTGGTCCCGATGCTGAGAACGCGATTGCTGATCTGCCTGCCGGTGGCATCCTGGTTCTTGAAAATCTGCGCTTCTACCCTGGCGAAACCGACAATGATGACGGCTTTGCTGACCGGTTGGCCGCCCTTGGCGATATCTACGTTAATGACGCCTTCTCCGCCGCGCACCGCGCGCACGCGTCAACCACCGCCTTGGCGAAGCGCTTGCCCGCATATGCAGGCCTGTTGATGGCCGCTGAGCTATCGGCACTTGGCCAGGCGCTGGAACAGCCAGAGCGCCCCGTGGTCGCCCTGGTTGGCGGTGCCAAGGTCTCCACTAAGCTCGACCTGCTGCAGAACCTGGTGACCAAGGTGGATGTCCTGGTTCTAGGTGGCGGTATGGCTAATACCTTCATCGCGGCAGAGGGCGGCTCTATCGGTAAGTCACTGTTTGAACCAGATAAGCTGGACGCCGCCCGCGCTGTCCAGACGGCTGCCGACCAGGCTGGCTGCCGCATCCTACTGCCACGCGATGGGGTGATCGCCGCCGCCTTGGCGCCCGATCAAGAAACCGCCGTGGTGCCAAGTGACCAGGTGCCAGAGGGCCAGATGATCCTAGATATCGGCCCAGACAGCATCGCGGATATTGATGCGGCACTGCGCGCGGCGAAAACCGTGGTGTGGAACGGCCCGATGGGTGCATTCGAAACGGTACCGTTTGATCAGGCCACCGTTGCCGTTGGCAAAACGGTCGCCGAGCTCACCAATTCTGGCGCGATTCTGAGCGTTGCGGGTGGAGGTGACACCGTTGCCGCCCTCGCCCATGCTGGGATAGAGGATGACATCTCCTACGTCTCCGCCGCTGGCGGTGCGTTCTTGGAGTGGCTTGAGGGTAAAGAGCTACCAGGCGTTGCTGCCCTCGCCGCCTAACGGCCTTCCGCCGTTTCAACGACCGGGTTTGACCCACCCATGAGGAAGTGTGGCTCCTGCTGCCATTGCGACAGGATATGCCGCGCCGTCTCTGGCTTCAGCTGCTCGTAATACTCAAGGGCGTGGGCCAGTTCACGGGGGTTGGCGAGGTTTGCCCCCTTACCCGAGGCACGGGTCAGCATCAGGATCGTCGAGAAGCTGTCGCGGTCGATATTGCTAGCCTTACTCGCCACCGCCATATGCCGCGCATTCTCAGCATCCAGCATCGCCGTTACGGCACTGTGGCTGAGGCCCGTCAGCTGCATGAACAGGGCGGTGAAGGCGGTCAGATTGTAGTTCCGCAAGGTCATAATCAGATGGCCCGGCGAGAGCTTACCGCTGGTGGAGAGGCGATCGGCCAACCCCTCCATATCAATCTCTTTGGGGCCGCCATGGCGCTTCATTATCTCGTTAAACGACTGTTCAAGCGCGCGGTCTAAGATCTCATCCGGGATCTCAAAGCGCCGGTGGATATGGGTCTTAAGCTCGCTTGATACCCACCAGTAAAGATCAAGGGCGAGATCGGCTGGCACCTCCTGCCGCTGCACCAGCGGTCGGCGCAATACCGGCTCATCCTTTGCTAACTCGCCAGCGCGGCTTAACAAATCCTCATCCAGCGCGATCTGTGGGTTGTAAAGCAGGCTCGCAACCGCATCGGCATCGCCGGTGTCGACCAAGGCGGTGGCAATGGAGCGGGTCACATCAGGGCGGCGGGCAATGATCTTGCGGTGACCGGTTGATCGGTGATCGATCACATAGATCAAATCCTGATCGGTCAGCCGTTTGCTAAGCGACAAGATCGGCCGGGCAACATCAATTTTATCGTGGGCGAGCGCCACAACGAGGCGACGCGGTGCCAGTGAGTTGGCGGCGATCTGACCAGACAAAACCTGGCGCTCTGGTAAATCAACCTGATCCAACAGGGAAACCAAGATATCGGCCACCAACTCCCGCTCACCATCATTCAGGGTCTTATTGAGCAGGGCAGAACATGTCTGCAGCATCTGCGCGCGCCCTTCGGGCGTGCGGTCATTTGCCAATTCGTGGAGGGTTTGGACTTCGCCTAAGGATTTCATCAAAACTCAATCAGAAGCAGTCGTGGTGACAGGCTATTTGGACTGGCGTGAACCAACCGCCTGAAACCAAGTTAATCATCATTGGGCGCTGCTTTGCGTGCGTGCTATCACGCTGCCTCGAGCCCCCCATCATCCTGCCGCCACCATAGCGTGAAGCAGGCCATTGCGGAAGGCCTACACCGAACACCCTGCCCTGCGCCTAGCTGAGACACCCATGCCAACGCTTTTTCCCCACCATCTCAAAGCCTTGGCGACATTGTTCGTGATCCTTAGCTTTGCCGGCCATGCTAAGGCCGATGATGTTCAGTCGCGGCAGGTGCCTGGCGCCTTCCATGAGGTGAAGCCAAGCAACCTGCCGGCACCAACAGCCAGCCCATTCATAAACAACCCACCGCTGAAGATTGAGCGGCCGTTGCGGGCAACGCTTGCAGTACCGGAGGGGTTTGAGGCGACCTTGTTCGCCCAGGGGCTAGATAACCCGCGCAATCTGGCGGTCAGCCCCTCAGGTGATGTGTATGTGGCCGATAGCCGGACCGGCAGGATCCTTGCTTTGCGCGACAGTGATCGCAACGGCCGCGCTGATCGTCAGGCCGTCATCGCCAGCGGTCTCGCACGGCCCCATGGCCTGACCTTCCAGGGCAACAATCTCTATATTGCCGACACCCATGCCGTGTGGCGCATCCCCTTCGTTAACGGCTCCCCCCGCAGTGCCCGGCCAGAGAGAATTACCGAACGCGGTGCGTTGGGCCCGGCCGATGGGCATTGGTCCCGCAACATCATCTTTCAACCCGATGGGGAGCGGTTCTTTGTCAGCATTGGCTCACGTACCAATGTGGAAGAAGACCCAACGCCCCGTGGCACAATCCAGGTTTTCAACGCCGACGGTACCAATCAGCAAAGCTTTGCCAGCGGCCTACGCAACCCGGTTGGCATGGCGATCTATCCAGGCAGTGACAGCCTGTTCACCGTGGTCCAGGAACGAACCGGCCTCGGTGATGGTCTAGTGCCTGACTTCCTCACCGAGGTTGTTGAGGATGGCTTTTACGGCTGGCCATACGCCTATATCGGCACCAACCCGCAACCCGGCTTGGCAGATACGCGACCGGATAAGGTGGCCAGCAGCCTGACCCCCGACCTGTTGTTTGCAACCCAATCCTCGCCCACGGGTCTGACCTTCTACACCGGCACACAGTTCCCAGTTCGCTATCGCGGTGGGGCGTTTGTCACCTTACGTGGATCATCAGCAAAGACAGAGCCAACCGGCTACAAGGTGGTTTTTGTGCCGTTTAACCGCGGAACGCCAAGCGGTGGGTATGAAACATTCATCAGTGGCTGGTGGCAGTTAGGGCCCCAGGCCCTACCCCGATCCGGGCGGTTTCAAGCCCGTATTTGGGGGCGCCCAACCGGGATCGCTGAGACGCCAGATGGCAGCCTGCTGATCGCCGATGACACGGGCGGTGATATCTGGCTAATCCGCTATATTGGGGGCTAATGGCCCCAGCGATCAAAACCGTTAATAGCACCGTGATTACAAGCGATTAGCAATTAGCCCCGACAATCGCTATATTAGGGGTAGTCCAGACAGCGAAGGCAGTCATTTCCGATGGTCGTACAACCATCACAAACGCAGGTTACGCCGGGCACAACAAATGTGCCGGGTAACAACACGACCTCCCGGCCGAGCGAGTATCGCGCCGATGGTCTTGGGCTGACGGGTGCCACCGCACCGGTTGAGCGCCTGCTAGATATCGCCGTTGGCGAAGTCCGCAATGATGACCGCCCACAGGCCCGCGCCCGCCGCGATCAGGCCGAAACGCTGGAGCGTCCAGAGCGGTTTTTCCAAGCCGATGACGAGCAGGTGATTGAAGCACTGATCGCCGAGGACCGCTTTGTCCCGCGTGGCACCTTCGTTAACGTCGTCATCTAACTTTCCACATCTTTGAGTGATCACCCCGGCTGGCAGTCAGCGCGGAATGGTTTAGCTTGTCTTGTCATGAGTGAGAGCAACCAGACACTGCGCGGCCCGGTTAACCGGCGTGTACCCGAGGGCGATGATCGCGAACGGCTTGTTTGCGATGATTGCGGCTTCATCAATTACGAGAACCCAAAGATCGTTGTTGGGTCCGTCGCAACCTGGGGGGAGCAAATCCTCCTGTGTAAGCGTGCGATTGAGCCACGGCTTGGCTTTTGGACCCTTCCCGCCGGTTATATGGAATTGGGTGAAAACCCCGCTGAGGGCGCCCGTCGGGAAGCCTGGGAAGAAGCCCGCGCCAGGCTCACCATCCGCGACCTACTTGCCGTCTATTCGATTGAACGGATCAGTCAGGTACAGCTGATCTATCGTGCCACCCTAGACACCCCAGAGATTGATGTCGGGCCGGAAAGCCAGGAAGTTAGGCTTTTCGACTGGGCAGATATTCCGTGGAAGGACCTTGCCTTCCCGACGGTGCATTGGGCCCTAACCCACCATCGCGCAGCACTGGGCCAGGACACGATTGCGCCCGCTGGCAACCTGCCAAGCGGCGTTTAAGCTAGACTGATTGGTTTAGCCAGGCAGGCGTGCGGGCAAAGCCTGCCGCACCAAACTATCGGCCGAAACCTGTCCGAAACATGGGTTCAGTTCCCGAATGGTGCTGATGATGTCGGGGGTCCAATCACTGCCGATGCGGGAGGCGAGCTCCAAATCCACCTCATCGATCACGCACCAGAAAACCGCATCTAGCCAGGCGGTCAGCGCGATAAGGTCACCACCGCAAACCTGGTCATGCAGATACCAAAGGCGGTTTGCCGTCACCCGGTCCTGCAACAGGCGCAGATAGGGAACAGCATGCAGGTCATCAACACCCGTAATGGCATGCAGATTGGTTGCCAGATCGGCGGCGATACGGCCCGCCCCCTCATCACCCATGGCCAGTTTATGGATGGCGGCGGCAATGGTCTCATCGCCATCAATCGCATAGCCATGGCGGGTGGCCGCCATAAAGTCGTGGGGGTTATGGAGCGAGCGGTTGAGATCAGCCGACCAGCGTCGCGCCATATGGTGGTTGCGACTGGTCAGACTGCCATTTTGGTTGCCGCCAAAAGGTGGACAGTCCGTTGCCTGAAGCCGCCGATGCGCGGCCAGGTCGATAATCGTGGCAGATGCCATGGTCCCGTAACCTCATCTGTACACAACAAACGGTAGCAGGAATCCACGGTCGATTCAGCGCTAAGCGGATTAACCTTCCCATTGACAGGGCCGGATACAGCAAGATTCAACACGCTGCGGCGCAGCAATTTTGGCCTAGGCTCGCCGCTCCACGTGGCTAAATTCAGTCGCGCTCTGCGATGAACAGGGTGCGCCCTGTGGCCGACACCTTCTCACTGCCCACAATGCGGCCGCGGCGCTCCAAACATCCGCGCACCGTCTCTTCAGCGTAGTCAGAGAAGACATCCTTACGGTTCAGCAAAAGCTGCTTCACCATCGGATCATCCTTGGGCANCCATTCCACAATCAGACGTGGCGCCAGATCGAACAGGTAATCAATGACCTGGGCCAGTGGGACATTACCGCTGATGGCCAGATGGTGGATTAGTGCCAGGGCCAAAACACAATCTGGATTTGCGCGGCCGCGCAGGCCCATCCGCTCCGCCTGGTTCCAGCCGAGGTCGGGGCTAGGGTTCAGCAGATCCTGCTGCAGAACCAAGACATTCTTCTCAGCCGCAGCCTCATTTGCTGCGAGCGCACCTTCCAGGGCCCCGAAATCCTGCTCAAAACCCACGACGTAGTCTGCGCCCGCCTCAATCGACAGGCGGCTAAACTCGGCGGCATTGCAGCCCAAATCATAAACCAAGCCCGGCTGCCATTTGCCGACCCATTCGCGGACGACCTGGGATTTCGCAGAAACCTCGGCATCGCTATAGGTTCGGGTGGCCTCATAATCACGCCATACCGAGACGACATCCGGCGCTGGCAATGCCTCAATCCACGCAACAAGCTGCTTCAGGATGAACTCAAAACCGGTCTTAGGCAGCTTGCCCTTAATGGCCTTTTGCTGCCCAGGGGCCGTGCGGTCGTATCGCCGCTCAAGCCGTGCCGGCAGGGAAATATAGTTGAGATAGCGAAGCGAGATCTTCCGCCACCAGGGGGTTAACCTGGCAACCAAATCGGTGGGCACACCCTTAAAACGACCGCGATAGAGGGCGTTTGGTGGCATCTGACCGTTCGACCAAAGCAGAAGCGGCGCCAAAAACTGGTCCGTGAACTGCTGCTGCCCTAACCAGAAATCACCCTCATTGTAGATCTCAAACGACAGTGTATCGATGAAGACCGGGCGCCCACCTTCAAACTGGATATTGAAGGCCGTGGCGTCGCTTAAGGTAACGCCGGCATCTAAGGCCGCCAGATGAACCTTCAAATGGTGAAGTGCGGCGGCTTTCAGTTGCGAGAAGCCCCACTCATAAGGGTAGCTGATGTAGCGCAAGCGCGGATGGGCCAGCAGGCGATCACCATCTTGCAGTTCGCCCGCCTTAACGGCACTATCGACGATGTCTTGGTCGGCAGGCTGATGGGAAACAAGCCAGCCCTTTTCATGCAACTTATCGAACAAGCCTGTAGCGGCAACTTGGTCAAATTCCTCGACCTTGCCTGCCCGGATTACCCTTAAGATCTGACCGTCAGCACCTTGGATAAGGTGGCCGGCCGGGTCGCGGAATGATCCTGCGATACGCTCGATACTTGTCATGGTAAGCTCTTATGGGCTTAAGGGTAACGTCACCGCCGGGTTGTCCCCGTGAATGGGTGACGATGATAGGGAATTAAGAAGCCATGGGATGGATGGGGCAAAATCGACAAAACGGCAAGTCCACGCCGACGACGCGGGCAAAATTGGCATGGGCCGATTACAGCCGTGTCCTGGCTTTGGCGCTGGTCTACAGCGCGGTTGCGGGACCTGCCTACGCTTATATTGATCCCGGTACCGGCACCCTACTGTTACAGCTACTGATCGCCGCCATCGCAACCGGCCTCGCGACGGTTAAGCTTTGGTACTACAAGGTTGTCAGCCTTTTCCGTCCGACCCCGCCTGAGGCGGAGAGTGAAGAAGCCAAATCTGAAGACAGCTGATAAGCGCGGCTGAACCAGATGACCTCCGATACCGATGCAGCAACTGAGGCTGATGGCCCAGCAAATGCGAATGCCGAAAAGCCGCATGTGAGCGGGCTCGCATGGCTGTCGCTTTTAATTGCGGCAGCTATCGTGACCAGCCATTTCCTGCAGTATGCGCAGCAGAATGTTTTCTATTTCCAACTAAAGGAACTCGGCCGCTTCGCCATGTTCATGGGCGCCGTAGCCGTGCCGATATGGTTAATCATCGGCTGGCGGCTTGGGTTAATCGCTGCGGGCAATAGTGCGCTCGCTGCGGCTGCCTTTTGGGTTATTAGCCCTTATCTAGACGGCACGTTTCGAACGGTAAGCTCAACCCTGTCACTGGGGGTTAACGCGGCCCTCTTAATGATGTCAGCGTTCACCCTGCTGATCTGGTTGGTGGCCATCTGCTTCAACCGCAAGACCCTGCCCAAGGGCGGCCTGATAGCGCTCGGCATTTTCACACTGGTATTCAGTGCCCAAAATTTGGGGGCCTTTAGCGTTATCGCCGAGGCAAACATCGATCTGAGCGATACTGTTGGGCCTGAGGTCGTTTCACCGAATGCGATATCGGTGAACCCAAGCGAACTGCCCCATGTGGTCTATATCGTACCTGACCGCTATGCCAGTCCTCGGACACTGCGAAAGCGCTACGACCTGGACATTAGCGAGTTTGCCGACAGACTACGCGACCGGGGGTTTCACGTCTGGGATCATCAGTCGGCGAATTACACAGCAACGTTTCAATCAGTCGCTGCTGTCATGAACATGACCTATCTGACTGAAGCGGCGGAGCGCATGGGTACGCGTGGGCAGAGCTTTGCCCCAACACTGCGGTTGATGGCCGATCACCGAAGCTTTCGAGCACTGAAGGCGAGTGGCTACCGGTCACTTCACATGGCCAGTTGGTGGGATGGAAATCGCCTAAACCCCCATGCGGATGAGGTGGTCAGCCCATATAGCCTGTCCGGAGAGTTTCTCTGGCGATACCTTTTCCGCTCACCCATCGCGATGTTCGCCCCCTTTCTTATTGAGTCCAGCGCTCCGGCAGTTTGTGCGCTCTATCGAGAGCAAGCAGAAGCAGCAATGACCAAAGCCACCGCAGATGAACCACACTTCATTTACTGGCACCTATTCTCCGTTCACGACCCTTACGTTTATGGTGCCGACGGTAGCTGTCGTGAGTATCCCTCGGCGCCTGGCGTAGATTGGGAGGAACGCAAGCGGGTCTATGCCGAACAGATCGAACCAACAAACCAGATGTTGGTGGAGGTGTTTGACCACTTCCAAGGGCAGAGTGATCGTCCATTCATTTTTGTCATTCAGTCTGATGAAGGCCCGTATCCCCATGGCATGCTGGTAAATCGCAAGAGTTACAGCCACTGGCATGCCGAAGCATCGGATACTCAGCTTAAGTTCTCGATCTTCAATGCCATGTATCTTCCCTCTGGTGACTACCCCGACGCGGGGCAGCAGACCTCCCCCATCAATAACATGCGCTATGTTTTGAACGAGGCTTTGGGGCTGGATTTACCGTTCATGGAACATCGGCATTACAGCTTTGACAACGGATACAAGTACCCATTCGAGTTCCAGAGAATTGATGACCGCCTCACCCAGATTGACCCGCTGACAGCAGTAACTCCAGACTCAAGCGCAACGGAGTAGCCGCGCCGCCGCATCACTGCCTGGGAAACTGAGGCGTGAGGCAATCAGCATGGAAAAACTACTCAAGACCGATGGTATCCTTGGCGTCTAACTCTTGTAGAGATTACGCGACGTAACCAGGGTTTCCGCCACCATGGTCCAATTCTCCATCCGCAACCGCCTCGCTGTCAGTGAGCCTGGCCTCCCCCTGCTGCCACCGACCGTGACGGCGGCGTTGCGAAAGCTTGGTGAGCGCCTGCTGGGCGTTGCCGTGGTATTGGCTGGCGTTGTCTTGGCCGTCGCCCTCGCCAGCTACGATCCCAATGACCCATCCTGGAATACGGCTGTAACCACACCAACGGACAGTGCGGTTGCTTATGCCAACTGGTTGGGGGCCAGCGGCGCAACAATCACCGATATGTTGCTGCAATGGGCTGGCAGCGTTGCCAGCTGGCTGATCTCGCTCTTCATTATTATGCGCGGGCTTCAAATGGTTGGCCGGTTCAAGCAGGTGACCTGGCGGTCATCCCTGATCCTGCTACCCGTAGTCCTTGTCATCACCGCTATCGCCTTTGGCACCGCCTTGATGCAGGTGCAGGGCAATCTGCCTTTTGAAACCATCCGGATTGGTGCCGTCTGGCAGCTGATGGCAGAGACCGGCAATCCGATTATCACCACCCAGCTGGGCGCCAGCATTGCCTTCTTCATCGCCATCGCCCTCGTAACCGTGGGTTTGATCGCCTATGCGGTGTTGGCCGGGTTCCGCCGCGAACAGGCTGCGGCCACTGGACGTTTCGTTGGTCGAGTGGCCAAGGGCGGACTGAACCGCATAGCAGCCCGACGCCAACGCCTGGCGGAAGACCGGGAGGTTGAAGAAGCCGAGGCTGATGAAGCGAGCGTTGAGACTGAGGCTGAAGAGGTTGAGGCGAAGGAGGAGACCAAGGGTCCACGCCTGAAACTACCCGGCAAGAAGCCAGCCACCATTGAGATCGATGAGGAAGAGGCACCGCGCCGCGCCGCCAAGGCTGAGCAAACGGCACAGCCAAGTCTTGGCCTCGCCAGCACGGCGAAGACCAGTAAGGTCGAGGATTATGAGGCGCCATCGCTCTCGCTCCTCTACGCCCCAACCGCCGCCGAACTGGCCGACCAACCGACCGAGGATGGCCTGCAAGCCAATGCCGGCCTGCTTGAGGGTGTGCTGTCCGATTTCGGGGTGAAAGGTGAAATCCAGAAGGTGCGACCAGGCCCGGTCGTCACGCTTTATGAGCTTGAACCGGCACCTGGCACTAAGTCACAGCGTGTGATCGGCATCGCCGACGACATCGCCCGCTCCATGTCCGCCATCTCTGCCCGGGTTGCCGTGGTTGCGGGGAAGAACGCCATCGGTATTGAGCTGCCGAATGAGACGCGCCAGACGGTCTGGCTGCATGAGGTACTGGCCGACCGCACCTACACCAGCACGAGATGCAAGCTACCCCTTGCCCTCGGCAAGGATATTGGCGGGGAGCCGGTGATCGCTGACCTTGCCCGCATGCCACACCTGTTGGTGGCTGGTACCACCGGCTCCGGTAAGTCGGTGGCGGTGAACACCATGATCCTGTCCCTGCTCTACCGCCTAAGCCCTGAGCAGTGCCGTTTCATCATGATCGATCCGAAGATGCTGGAACTCTCGGTCTATGCCGATATCCCGCATCTACTCTGCCCGGTTGTAACCGAGCCGAAGAAGGCCGTTGTCGCCCTGAAATGGGTGGTGCGTGAGATGGAGGATCGCTACCGCGCGATGTCCAAACTCTCAGTGCGGAACATCGATGGCTACAACCAACGGATCGTGGAAGCCCGTAAGAAAGGCGAGGTGTTGAGCCGTAAGGTTCAAACCGGCTTTGACCCCGATACCGGCAAGCCGATCATTGAAGATGAGCCGATTGAGCTGGTGGAGCTGCCCTATATCGTCGTTATCGTCGATGAATTCGCCGACCTCATGCTGGTCGCGGGTAAGGAAATTGAGGCCGCCATCCAGCGCCTGGCACAGATGGCCCGGGCCGCCGGCATCCACCTCATCATGGCCACCCAGCGCCCATCGGTGGATGTGATCACCGGTACGATTAAGGCGAACTTCCCGACCCGTATTTCCTTCGCTGTCACCTCCAAGATCGACAGCCGAACCATCCTGGGTGAGCAGGGCGCAGAACAGCTGCTGGGTATGGGCGACATGCTGTATATGGCCGCTGGCGGACGCATCAACCGGGTCCATGGCCCGTTTGTGAAGGACGAGGAAGTCGAAGGCATCGTCAAACACCTCCGCAGCCTGTCACCGCCCGACTATATCGATGCGGTCACGGATGATACCGGCTTTGAGGATAGTGAGATGCTGCAAGCCGCCATCGGTGAGGGCGGTGGCGGTGAGCCGGGCGAGAGTGGTGATGAGCTGTTCGATAAAGCCGTCGACCTGGTCGCCCGGGAGCGTAAAGCCTCCACCAGCTTCATCCAGCGCCACCTCCAGATCGGCTACAACCGTGCTGCGCGTATCATCGAAGAGATGGAAAAGCAGGGCATGGTCTCAGCCGCCAACCATGTCGGCAAGCGCGAGGTGCTACTGCCAGACCGGCGGAGTGAAGAGGTTTGACGGTAAAGGGGTCATACCGCCCCTTCATTCAGAAGCTCGCGCAACTCTCCTTAGCAATATTGCTGCTGCCCAGCCTGCTGGCACTGGGTGAAGCGCAATTCTGGCTCCTTGAGTTAGCAGCCCATTTCCGGCTTCAGGCCGTTCTGGCTGCCATCGTACTGGCGCTTATCTTTGGCCCGTTAAAGGCATGGCGATCACTCGTGGTCGCACTCTGCTTAATCACCCTGAATGGGTGGTTTGTGGGCCATGCCCATATGACCTCACAGCCCCTCGCAGAACCACAAGCTGATGCCCAGACGCTGCGAGTTTTACAGTTCAACATGAACCTGTTTCATCCGGACCCGGATGGTCTGGCCACGTCACTGCTTGAAACAGATGCCGACTTAATCGTCCTACAAGAACTATCGCCGGACGCCGCCACTAGGATTAGTGCAGCGCTCGCCGACGACTATCAGCATCAGCTGACACTGCCTCAAACCAACGCGTTTGGAATGGGCGTGTTTAGCCGTTTTGAGATTACTGAGCTGCAGCGGTTAAGCGCAACCAGTCTTGATGCGGTAAGTGTCCGGCTCTCGATCAATACAGCGAGGCATGGAGATATCTCCCTCGCCGCCATCCATCCGCCACCACCCATTACTCGACAGCTGGCAGCACTTCGCAATGAAGAGATTGGGCTCGCTGCTGATTGGCTAGCAGGCCGCGACGGGCCGAAGCTGTTGATGGGTGACCTAAACCTAACCCCCTACTCAATCTGGTTCAGAGAGTTGGTTCGGCAAAGCGGGTTGCAACCCGTTCAGAAATTGCTGCCGTTCAGCAATGTGACTTGGCCAGATCGCATGATCCACTGGCTATTCAGTATCCCGATTGACCACGTCATGATCTCAGAAGATCTCGAATTCGTGTCATGGCGGGCTGAGTATGGGCACGGCTCAGACCACGCGATGATCGTGGCTGACCTCCAACTGGCAACGCCCTGAAAGGGGATCAACGCCCACCCAGTTTCGGGAGGCGGGAATCTGGCTCGGGTGGTTTATCCGGCGCGATGCTGGCCTCTGCGGCCCGTTTGGCACGCCAGCCATCGAGGTCAACGACAATCCCGTCGCCGGGGCCGTTGTAGTCAACGCCATCCAAGCCGCGATCGGCCGCCTCAAGTTGCTTGCCCCGTTCAATGCCGTGATCCGCAGCGAGCCCCAGTTCGAGATTTTTTGCGACCTTCCGGGATAGCTCAAAGGTTTTAGGCAATTCCTCGGCCAGGTCGGTTCCCTTTACACCGCCCGTCTCCTTGCCGCTACCAATCGCCGAGCCCATAAGCTCTGCGAACCGTTCTTTCTTGTGATACCGGCTATCACCGATGAAGTCGCCAAACGCCTTTTTCAGCCCCTCGGCATCAGGATGGTCGGCCATATCCTGTTGGTACGCTTTATCAAATGCTTCGCTTAATGACAGCCGATCACCGAGATGGTCGATGACATGGCCCACCTCATGCCGGACAACACCGCCCGGATTTGGCGCTTCCCGCCGCTGACCGGTCCTCTGACTGACGACCATTTCTTGAAGCAGAACAGACTTTGTGGGGCTGAAATCTGAATTCGCCCCAACCGTAACACCGCGCACAAATTCCCACTCTTGAACCCTGACGCCGACATCGGTCATTCGGGTGCCGGGGAACATCTCCTTATAATCGTCGGTGATGTATGGGAACTGGCCTGCCGCCTTAAACTCCCATCCGTCATTGGCCATGGCTTGCCGGATCTTGGGATGGATGGCGGCAAACGCGGAATTTACCTTGCCGGTGTATTTCTCAGTCGCGGATTGGTCGAACTCAACAGCCATCGGCGATCAGCGCCGCATGGGTGAAAGGACAGTGCGGGCATCTGGAGTTCGCCGGCCAGCGAAGACCATCGAGATACTAGCGGACCGCCGCTCTTCATCGATGGATAAGACACCACGCCGGGCCTCCTTCAACTGATCGAAGGATACGCCGTAATAATCCTCGCCGGGCTTAACAACCTCAACGTCATGGCGGCCGGAAAGTGCCTCATCCGGTGGCTCACTATAAAGGCTGACCTCAACCTGGTCTTCGCCAGTATCGTAGCGAAATGGTGCTTCCATTAATGCTCCCGCCCCCAACTAGGCGCAAATCATACCGGATTATTGATCCGATGACCATTTAGCGCCTGATCGGCAGTGCCGCCCATGCGGTCAGAACCGGATCAAATCTTGATCCAACGCAGGATTGTTGGCGGGTGTTTCGTGCTAGGGTCAAATCATCCGAATTGCCGGATCGGGATCGAAACACCGGGTAAGAGCATGGCGAAGCGTCTGGGTATCTTTGTTATTGTTTTGGCCGTCGTGGGCTTTGGCATCGCGCTGATCAGCCTGCGCGAAATGCCCTTGGTGGAGACGGCGACCATTACCACCGGTCAGGCGATTGAGGCGGTCTATGCCACCGGCACGGTGGAGCCGACCATCATGTTGCCAATCTCGGCCCGGCGAACTGCCCGGCTGCTCGACCTGCGGGTTGATGAGGGCGCAGCGGTTGAAGCTGGGCAAATCCTGGCCCAGCTGGACGACAGTGATATGCGTGCGGTTTTAAGTGAGCTGCGCGCCCAGGGTGAGCTGGCCCAGCAGGCCTATGACCGACAGAACAGTATCCGTAACAGCGCGGCGTTCAACCGAGCCAACTACGATGCCGCCCTTGCTGAGCTGCGCGCGACTAAGGCGGCGATTGAACGGGCGGAAAGCGATGTTGCCGAACTCAAACTGACCGCCCCCAATGATGGCCAGATCATCCGCCGCGACGGTGAGGTTGGTGAGATGATCAATTCCGGCCAAGCGGTATTCTGGTTTACCTGCTGCGCACCGTTGCGCATCTCAGCTGAGGTCGATGAAGAGGACATCCCGCAGGTCACCGCCGGCCAGCAGACCCTAATCCGCGCCGATGCTTTTCCCGGTCAGGTCTTCGACGGCAAGGTCCAGTCCATCACCCCCATGGGTGATGCCACCGCCCGCAGCTTCCGTGTCCGGGTGGAGCTTGAGCCCGATACCCCGTTAATGATCGGCATGACGGTGGAGACCAATGTCGTCTTGAGGGAGGAGCCAAGCGCAATTCTAGCGCCCCGTAGTGCCGTTATCGATGGCCAGGTCTGGGTCCTCGATAGTGATGATCGACTTCAATCCGTCGCGGTCACAACCGGTACCCGCTCCAGTAGCCATGTGGAGATCCTTAGCGGTCTGCAAGATGGTGATGAAGTTGTTACCAACCCGAGCACCGACTGGAGCGATGGCCAAGCTGCGCGCCGAGACTGGCGCCTACGCAACCTGGCCCGGGTGCCAGTGAGTGAGTGGCTCGGCTCATGAAACTGCTACTGCGCATTGCACTGCGTCAGCTTCTGGACCGCAAACGCCAGAGCTTGGTGTCGCTCGCCGGGATCGTGTTGGGCGTTGCCTTCTTCCTCGCCATCGCCTCCCTGATGCAGGGGTCGGAGAACGACTTCGTCAAACGGCTGATCGACAACTCTCCCCATATCTCTGTCTCTGATGAGTTTCGCAATCCGCACCCGCAACCGGTGGAAACCCGCTACCCGGATGCGGTGATCCAAGTGCATAGCGTGAAGCCGCAATTTGAGATCCGCGGCATTCGCCATCATGAGCGGATGGTTGATTTCCTGAATGGCCAAGAAAGCGTCGAGGCGGCCTCGGTCCTCCTCGGCCAGGCTCTGATCAGCTTTGCCGGGCGCGATGTGTCGATCACCCTCAACGGCATGCATCCGGAAGATGTGACGACGGTCACAACGATCCAGGACTACATGATTGATGGCGGTATTGAAGAGCTGATTATCAACCCGGATGGCCTAATCGTGGGGGCAGAATTACTGCACAAGCTTGCCCTCTCAATCGGTGAGAATGTGACCGTTGCCACCACCACGGGTGAGCTTAAGACCTTCAAGATCGTCGGCGTGTTCCGCACGGGCCGGGCAAGCTATGACGAGCAGCAGGTCTTTGCCGACCTTAAACGGGTGCAGGCCCTGCTCGACCGACCAAACCGGGCGAACAGCGTGATCGTGAAGATGGACGATCCGAATGAGGCACTATCCTTGGCAAGCCAGATCGAGGCCGAATACGGCTACAAATCAGTATCCTGGCAGGAGTCCTCAGAAGATATTCTAAGCACCTTCGTGGTTCGCAACATCATCATGTACACGGTGGTGAGCGCCGTGCTGATCGTGGCTGCATTTGGCATCTATAATGTCATCTCCACCGTTGTGCTGGAGAAGCATCGCGATATCGCGATCCTGAAATCCATGGGCTTTCGTGCGGGTGACATCCGCTCGGTCTTCCTTATCCAGGGCCTGATCCTGGGCGCCATCGGCAATATGATCGGCATCCCGCTTGGCTGCCTCTTCATGCTGGCCCTTGGGCAGGTTGAGATTAATCCACCTGGCGCCACCGACCCGATTAACCTGCCCCTGGATTGGAGCTGGCCGCAATTCGCCATTGCCGCATCATTTGCCATGCTGGCCGCGTTGTTCGCCGCTTTCCTGCCCGCGCGTAAAGCCGCACAGGTGCACCCGGTTGATATCCTGCGAGGTGGGTTATGAGTGAGGTCATTACCAAACCGGTCGAGCTGGAAGCCGAGCCCTCACCACCGCTACTCTCGGCCCGTGGCATCACCCGGATCATCGATGGCGAAGTACCAGCCACCCTGGTTAAGTATGCCGATCTCGACATCAAGGCGGGTGAGTTTGTTGCGATTATGGGCCCGTCAGGTTCCGGCAAATCTTCACTTCTCTACCTCCTCGGCCTGCTCGATATGCCGACCAGCGGACACCTCTATCTGGAAGGACATGATGTGGCGGGTCTGGCACCCAGCCGCCTTGCCCATATCCGGTTGGAGAAGCTGGGCTTTGTCTTCCAGTTCCACTTCCTGCTGCCAGAATTCTCAGCGCTAGAGAATGTGATGCTGCCAATGCAGCGCCTGGGGCGCCTGACCGATCATGGGGAGATTGAGGCCCGGGCCACCAACCTGCTAACCGATTTGGATCTGGCCGACCACATCCATAAGCGGCCCGGACAGATGTCCGGTGGCCAGCGGCAGCGGGTTGCCATCGCCCGCGCCCTAGCCAATGAAGCGCCAATCATCCTGGCCGATGAACCAACCGGTAATCTCGACACCGCATCAAGCGAGACGGTCCGAAACATCCTAAGACGGATCGTTGATGAGGAGGGCCGCACCGTCATCGCCGTCACCCATGAACCCGACTTTGCCGAGGCGGCGGACCGGATCATCCGCATCGTCGATGGCGAGATTGCCAGTTAGGCCGAGCTACAGCTCAAGCGTTGGCACCGGATTGCTCTCTCTTCGAGTAGAGATAGGAGGCAACCAGAGGCACCACACTGACCACAGTCATGATCAGGATCATGATAATGGTGGGAACAATACCCTGAACCGTCAGACCAATCGCAGCGACAAGCAAACCACCAGCAACCCATAAGCGGCCAGCAAGCCGGTGAGTCTTATCCCAAACCGCATCGCTCGAGAGCGTCCAAGGCGTCCTAAAGCCTAGATGATGATTACTGCGGGCTTTACCAAACAAGTTCCCGACAACGGCAAACAACAGCCCAACTGAGCAGAACACCAATTTCATCATCGGCACTGCAACGCCCATTGCTATTAGCCCGAGGCCAAAATGGATGACGGCTAGCAAGGTTGTGGTCGCCACCCATGTTACCTGCAGCAACCCAAAAGACTGGGCGAGGTTCTCTTTGCGTTTCTCGAGCGTTGGAATAATCAGGATAAGCGCGGAAGTCAGAATGACGACGACCGGCATGACCAGAAAACTGAACAAGGGACTAGCATAGCCATCCACCTCACCTAGGGCGTTCCAGTGGATGGGAACGGCCGTGTCGGCTGGCAATACCGAGATTAGGTAAATACTGAAGCCCACCATTGAGACGAGAATAACTAGGTTGATCCAAAGACCGAGTTTCCACTTGCCCATTTTTCCACCTCTTATTGTTGTTCTTCTGATGGTTCGTTCAGATTGAAAAATGCCATCAGCGCAGACATGGATTCCTCAAGCACCGACAGGTTCACCCGGTAGATCAGCGTGGTGCCCTTTCGATCAACATTGATCAGGTTGGCATCTTTGAGCTGAGCGAAATGCCCTGACATGGTCGATGCCGACAACTCAAAGCGTGCAGCCAAGTCACCAGCGGACAGGTCTCCCTCCCTCAATAGCTTGAGAATCTCCCGCCTAACGGGGTGAGCCAGCGCTTTGTATACCTTGTCCATCTATATTTCGGTATATCCCGAAATAGATTTAGGAACAAGCATTATTTCGGCATATCCCGAAATATACTTGGCGCAATTAGATGCCAAGCAGTGCAAACCACTTGCTGACTCTGAGTTTTGCGCCAAGCTTTTGCCCCTAGGATTTTGCAGTGCAACACTGTAAGACCTTTAGCAATCGCTGTTTTACGGCGGCTTCCCATAATTCCGTTTCGATAAAGAGTGGCCGTTTCCGCCATGGATTTCTTCACGACCTACCGCGACCAGTGGGTGGGCAATATTCGCCGTGACCTGCTGGCTGGCCTTGTTGTTGCCCTAGCCCTGATCCCGGAGGCTATTGCCTTCTCCATCATTGCCGGCGTTGACCCGAAGGTTGGCCTCTATGCCTCCTTCTCCATTGCTGTGATCACCGCCATTGCCGGTGGCCGCCCGGGTATGATTTCCGCCGCCACCGCCGCGACCGCGGTCCTCATGGTGACCTTGGTTAAGGAACATGGGCTGGAGTATCTGCTGGCCGCGACGGTGTTGGCTGGCTTGCTGCAGATTGGGGCGGGCCTGTTGAAACTGGGCATGGTGATGCGCTTCGTCTCCCGCTCGGTCATGACAGGTTTTGTGAACGCGCTGGCCATCCTGATCTTCATGGCGCAACTGCCAGAGTTGAACCCATCACTGCTTGATGCGCCGGTCCTGACCTACGGTATGGTCGCGGCTGGTTTGGCGATCATTTACCTATTCCCCTACATCACCAAGGCAGTGCCATCGCCCTTGGTCTGTATCATCGTGCTAACCGCCCTGACGCTTTATCTCGGGCTGGATGTACGCAATGTCGCCGATATGGGTGAGCTGCCCTCAACCCTGCCGGTCTTCTTGATCCCCGACATTCCGCTGACCTTTGAAACGCTGATGATTATCCTGCCTTACTCGGCAGCGGTCGCGGCGGTGGGCCTGCTTGAGAGCTTGATGACCCAGAACTTGGTCGATGACCTGACCGATACCAACAGCGATAAGAACCAAGAATGCATCGGCCAGGGCCTGGCCAACACCGCCACTGGCTTTATCGGCGGGATGGCGGGTTGTGCCATGATCGGCCAATCGATGATCAATGTGAAATCCGGGGGCCGTGGCCGCCTCTCCTGTTTCGCGGCTGGCGTCCTGCTGTTGTTCATGATCGTCGTACTCGGTGATTTGGTCGGCCAAATCCCCATGCCGGCGCTCGTGGCCATTATGATCATGGTCTCCGTCGGTACTTTCAGCTGGTCATCGATTAAGGATCTGCGCACCCACCCGCGCTCCTCCTCCATCGTGATGGTCGCGACCGTGATCGGCGTTGTGTTTACCCATAACCTAGCCATCGGCGTGCTAATCGGTGTCCTGCTATCCGGTCTATTTTTCGCCTGGAAGATCGCGCAGATCATGCGGGTCACCTCAACCCTGTCCGCCGACGGCAAGCATCGGACCTATGTGGTTGAGGGGCAGGTATTCTTTGCCTCCGCCGATGATTTCACCGCCTCCTTCGACTTTAAGGAGGCGCTGGAGCAGGTCACGATTGATGTCAGCCAGGCCCATATCTGGGATATTTCATCGGTTGCCGCGCTTGATATGATTGTCTTGAAGTTCCGTCGTGATGGCGCCCAGGTTGATCTGGTGGGTATGAACGCCGCGAGTGAAACCATCGTCGACAAGCTGGGCATTCATGATAAGCCTGGTGCCATGGACCAACTGCTAAGCCATTAACAAAAGGCGCGCCGGATAAGGCACCGCCCCTAGGGACGCCCACTCATGAATGAAGCAGAACCAAAAATGGCTGATCCGCAGCAGCTCGTCGTCTTTGTTGATGGCTCCGTCTACTCACCAAGCGTCTGTGATCATGCCGCCTGGATCGCTGAGCGCACCGGCGACACGGTTGAGCTGGTCCATGTTATCGATCGCCGTAAGCTTGCCTCCCCACCCAGCGATTTAAGCGGGACCATTGCCCTTGGCGCCCGCACCGCGCTGCTGGAAGAGTTGGCGGATCTGGATGAGCGGCGGTCTCGCCTGGCCCAGGTTCATGGCCGGGCCATCCTGGACGATGCGAAGGCCCTGCTGGAGAAGGCGGGCATCGAGAATGTGACCACCAAACTGCGGATCGAAGACGTGGTCGAGGCGGTGACCGAGATTGAAGAGAACGCCGATATGCTGGTGATCGGTAAGCGGGGTGAAGCTGCCGATTTCGCGACCCTACATCTGGGCTCAAACCTTGAGCGCATTGCCCGGCATAGCGACCGTCCCGTCTTCGTTGCCTCTCGCGCGTTTAAGCCGATTAATCGGGTTCTGCTCGCCTATGATGGTGGACGCAGTGCGATGAAGGCCGCAGACCACATGGCACGTTCCCGCCTGTTTGAGGGCCTGGAATGCCATGTCTTGATCATTGGTTCGGACAATGCCGAAAACCAACAGCGCCTAGCCGATGCCAAGGCACTGCTTGAGGCTGGCGGCCATAAAACCACCGGCGAGATCATGCCCGGTGTCGCGGAGAAGACCATTGGCCGTGTCGTGGAAGAGCAAGAGTTCGACATGGTGGTGATGGGCGCTTACGGCCATTCCCGCATTCGCAACATGCTTATCGGCTCAACGACCAGTGAGATGATCCGCTCTTGCCTCGTCCCGATCATGCTATTCCGCTGATTGGGCCGCGCGGGCGACAACCTAGCCCCCACGCCCTTTAAAGACGCTGGATATCCTGGCGCTGCGCTTGTCCGGGGCGACGGTCAGAACACCGTTTTTGGCCTGCTTCAACGCCTCAAAAGGTATGCCGTAGTAATCCTCACCCGGCTCCACCACTTCAACCGAGTGGCTGCCAGACAAATCCTCTGAGGCAGGCTCAATATAGAAGCTGACCTCAACCACATTTTCGTCTGGTGAGTATCTGAACGAGTTGGTTACTTCAGCATCGTCTGACATCACCGCTTACCCTGCAGAGCTGCCCGCATTGTTGGCTTGCTCTCGTTTCCAAAAAGCGTAGGAAGCGACCAGCGGTATGATGCTGACTAAAACGATAATCACAATCATTGCGATCGTTGAAATCAGGCCCTGCGACATCAAGCCGATCAACGCGACAGCGATACCTCCAGCAACCCAGAGGCGACCGGCCAAGCGATGGGTTTTGTCCCATACGGCGTCACTAGAAAGGGTCCACGGGGTTCTGAAACCCAGGTGATGGTTGCTACGCGCTTTGCCAAACAAGTTGCCAATAACGGCAAACAACAACCCCATTGAGCAGAAGATCAGCTTCATCATCGGAACCGCAAAACCAAGTGCGAGTAGACCGATCCCAACATGGATAACGGCCAATAGCAGCGATGAAGCCACCCAGGTTACCTGGAGCAGGCCAAAGGACTGCGCCAAATGCTCCTTCCGCTTCTCAAACTTGGGAATAACCATAATCAGGAGAGAGGTTAGAATGACCGCGACGGGCACACCAGGAAGGCAAACAGAGGGCTGGCATATCCATCCACCTGGCCTTCAATATTCCAATGAATGGGAACAGCCGTGTCTGCCGGCAAAACCGCGATGAGATAGATGCTGAAGCCCGCCATTAGGGCCAAAATAGCGATATTGATCAAAAGACCCGATTTCAGTTTGCCCATTGGTCCACCTCCTATTCTTATTTTCCTGATGGGTCGTTCAGGCTGAACAACGCCATGAGGGCGGACATTGACTCCTCCAGCACCGACAGATTAACGCGATAAATCAGGGTCGTGCCCTGTCGATCAACACTGATTAGGTTGGCATCCCTTAGCTGCGCGAAATGCCCTGACATCGTCGAAGCTGACAATTCAAACCGCGCTGCCAATTCACCCGCTGAGAGATCACCGCCCCTCAAGAGCTTGAGAATCTCCCGTCTCACTGGGTGTGCTAGTGCTTTATAGACCTTATCCATCTATATTTCGGTATATCCCGAAATATAAGGCCGAGCAAGCCACATTTCGGGATATACCGAATTAAACCTGACTAATAAAACGAATATCAGCCGCCAGGACGCTTGCCTGGTGCCCCTGGACCAGCCCTTGTGCGGTTAGGCGAGCGCGGCGGCGGCCCACCCTCTTGGCCAGCGACCAACCGCGGGCGTTGGCCGCGAATTCGACCGCCCTGCGGTCCGGTGCCATCAGTCTGCCCCTGTGCACGACGGTTACGGCCCCAGTCGCGCAAGGCTTGGTCACCGTCACCTGCCGCCAGGAACTGGCCCAGGGTGCGGGCGCGATCAGCCTCACGGTGTCGGGCCAATTCAACAGCATCCGTCGTACCTGCCTGCTGAATTCTGCGGGCAAGGTCTAGCAACTCTTCTTTGGCAAAATCTTCTGGGGAGCGGTCAGCCAGACGGGCCGCTTCATCCATGGAAGCTGCATCCTCATCGTCTAGAATTAGAACTATCCGTTTGACCATCTGTCCGGGGCTTTCCTTGCCCTGTCACTCTTAACTGTCGCGGGTCATGACATGATCCTGACCCTAATCGCCAGCACAAATATGTTACATCTTCGGTTTGACAACCTCTGCGGCCAAACCTTGGGCAACCGATGGACCGGAGATGCCAGCATCTTTAGCGGCTTTCCGCTCGGCAAGGCGTTCGCGCCAACCTTCGAAATTCATCACATTCGACTTGGCCGCAATACGATCGAGCGCTGGCTCAATCGCCTCCGCCTTCATCGTCATCGTTACACCGCCCTCAGCACCGGTATCGGCGGCACTCTCAAAGCCGACATGCTCATACATCGAGCGCAGATGGTCTTTATTATGCTTCGGATCAATCGAAACGCCGTCGAGCCCCTGAATGGCAGCAGCACGGGACAGGGCAGATGCCATCATGGCGGTGCCCAGGCCCTTGCCCTGATGCTTCTCATCCACACCAACCTTGCCGATCAGCAAGGCGTTTGCATCGCGCCCCTCAACGCCCAGGCGTTCGGCGGGGCCTGTACCCTCACGGTAGGTAACGGGTAATACGGTTACGTAGCCAAGTATCTCAGCCTTCATACGGTTAGGATCATGGGCAACGGCAACCATGGTAAGGCTGTCGCCACGGGCCATTGATTGGCGGGCGTTCTTTTTCAGGTAGTTATCAATTTCGGGATCGCCAGAGCTGAAGTTGAGCCGGTCGTGCTTGGACTTCTCCAACTTCTCGAAGGTTACGCCTTCGCTCGCAGTTTTAACCTCCACGTCAACGGCGCTTGCCTCGTAATCGAGAGAGGCAGATTGCCCGTCCGAAATACCTGGACGTGGAAAACTGGTTCCGACTATTTCATCTGGCTTTTTGTCTTTAGCCACACACCCTCAACACCCCAAAACGAACGGCCCCCACGACCGTCACTTTCCTTGTTGTGTTAAGCCTATCGGAAAAGCACCAAAACCCAAAGCCTTGAGTGGTTTATTTCGAGATAGCTGCGTTTTGGGTAATTTCAGACCGAAATAAGCCCGGTTCTAAGACTTCTTTTCCTTTTGCCGCATGGCCCATTGTTCGACCTGGTCATCCTTGCCCTCAGCGGCAGAAAACTGCTCAAAAAACGCAGCATTCTTAGCCTGGCGGTGACGGGCGAGGGTTACGGTGGTCAGGTTGCCATGGGTGTTGATCAGATCAGCAATGGAGATCATTTCCTCTGAGATGAAGTCCTCGATGCTGCGCTCAGCCACTTTGGCAGCGGCGACGAGGTCTTCATAATCCTCCTCATCCAACTCCAGGGTAATCTTGGTCATGGCTTATTCTGCCTCCATCACGGCAAACGGGTAGTTGGGTGGATGCTAACACCGACCCAGGGCACCGGGCGACAAGGATCACCAAAGATGGCTAAGGAAGCTGATCAGACATTCAGTATCGATGCGATCCTGCCAGCGCTCTCTCCCGGCTTATCGCCAGGCTACTTCATCTTTGGCACAACGGCAGTGCTGGCCGGCATGGATAAGCAGGACCTACCAGCCTCAGCCTATCGCCTTGATTATCGTACCATCAGCTTCATCCCCGACCTTTCCGTCGCTGGTGAGCTACTCACCAGCAACGCAGCCGAGCGCGTTTCCTTCGACCGCTTTGCAGAGCAGGTTCGAGCGCTGATCAATAACCAGCGACAGCAGCAATCTAGCCACTAACCTCGCTTATCGATTGGTGAGCCCATCACGATGTAGCTAGTAATACCTGCAACCCCCTGCACCGTGCCCAGCACCTCAGTATGAAACTGCTTGTAGGCTTTAAGGTCTGAGACCTCGACCCGCAGCAGGTATTCGATTGTGCCGGTCACGTTATGGCATTCGAGGACGGCGGGTTCGTCAGCCATCTGTTGCTCAAAATTCGCCTGGCTGTCCTTGTTATGGCTGGATAGCCGCACCGCCACATAGGCCAGAAAATCCCCGCCCAGCTTGGTGCGATCCAGCACCGCCCGGTAGCCCAGAATGATGCCACTCTCCTCCAACGCCTGAACCCGCCTTAGGCAGGCAGAGGGGGAGAGCGAGACCCGATTGGCCAGCTCGGCATTGCTAATCCGGCCATCGTTGGAGAGCTCGGCCAATATCTTCTGATCGATCTTATCCAACCCTGCCGCACTGCGATCATCGGCCTTCATGATGGGGTGCCCTGCTGTTTTGCGAACCAGTCCAACAGGCGCTGCTTGGTAGCATCCGGGTAAAACTGCTCGGCTGCTTGGTGGGCTTGCGTTACGGCCTGGTCATAGGCCTGCGCATCATCCCAGAGGGACACCATCCGATCCCACCAGGGCTCAAGCTCATCGGGTGTTGGAAACCGATTGAAATCCTCAAGACAGCTGGGCGGCGCCGGCAAAGGCGGGACGCCGCCAAGCGCCTCGGGCAGGCCCCCGCGATCACTGGCCAAAACCGGCACGCCGGACAAATGGGCCTCAACCACCGTGCGGCCAAAACCCTCGGCCCAGTAAGAGGGCATCAACAACATCGCAGTGCGGGCATAGACCGCGCCCATATCCTGCTGCTCTGGAATTAACCAAACATTTGGCCATGCCCCCAAATCCAACCCACGCGCCTGCAAGGTACTGCGTGGCATTCGCCCCTCAATCACCAGGAAGCGAACATCCGGCCGCTCTGCTGCCGCCCTGGCGGCAAGCTTGGCGAATAGGGCCAGCCCCTTATGCGGCATGGGGTTGATCAAGGTGACAAAGCCCAAGGCCTGCCTAGAGCCGACGTCTAGCTTGGCCAGATGGCTCTCACGCTGATGCTCTGGGGCGATGATCGGGTTAATGACCGCCGTCTCAAGCCCATATGTCTTGCGGTAGTGTTCGGCCAGAAACGCCGACGGGCAGATTGCTGAGTATCCCGGCGCGAACATCGCCTCATCATCAACCTCCGCATTGCCGAGGTAGAGCACCACCTTCGCCCCGGCATCGGCCGCCATCTTACGCATGCTCTTGGCCAGATTGCTCCTGCTGAAGCTCAAGATCAGGTCCGGCTTATTGGTCGCAAGGAAGTCGCGCCAACGCTCAATCATCGCTTGCTGTTCGGCGTCGGTGAAGTACCGGCCCCGACTGCGCTGCGTCCGGTATATGTAGTGGTTCACGCCGTTGCGTTGGATCGACACGATCTTGCCAGCGGCGGCATCACTACCCGCCTCTGGGCCAAAGGCTTGAGCAAAGGATACATCGCGCTTCGCATCAAATACCGAAGCGGTGTACGAGGTCGCCGTGCAACCATTCGCCTGCAGGGTTTCGAGGATGGCGCGCACGGAATGCATCGCCCCACTGACCGGGTCGAGGGCGCACATGCTGGCGGCAAAAGTGATGTGCATGGCCAGGCCTTTCTCAAAATCCGCAGTTGCGCAATTATAATCGAACACAAACCATTATTACCGCATTTTATTGCAGAACTGCAGGTTTTGACACTGATATTTGCAACCATTTTCCAGGTTTTTTCGCGTAACCTTGTGTTGCGTTTTGAACAAGGAACGGTCTGGATATGACCATGGATGTAGTCATCGCTTTGGCGGCCTTCGCCTTCGTTAGCTCCATAACCCCGGGGCCCAACAACCTCATGTTGTTGGCCTCAGGTACCAATTTCGGCCTGCGCCGGACTGTGCCCCATATGCTGGGCATTTCCATTGGTTTTGGCGTGATGGTGCTGGGTGTTGGTGCGGGCCTGATGCAGCTGTTTGAAGCCGTTCCAGCAAGCTACACCGTGCTACAAGTGTTAAGCGCCTGCTACCTCACTTACCTGGCTTGGAAGATTGCGAATGCAAAGCCAATCTCCGATAGCGAAGACACGGCAGGCGCTGAAGGTAAGCCGCTCACCTTCCTGCAGGCGGCCGCCTTCCAATGGGTGAACCCAAAGGCACTCGGCATGGCAATCACGGCGATCACCGCCTATGCACCGCAAGAGAGTGGGTTCCTGGGCATCGCCCTGGTTGCGGTTATCTTCTCCATCGTCAACTTGCCTAGCATCACGACCTGGGCCGTGCTGGGCACGCAGATGAAGCGGTTTTTGACCAACCCACGGCGCTTACGCATCTTCAATATTACCGCTGCGCTGACCCTGATGGCCTGCCTCTATCCAATTCTGATGAGTTAACGGCAACTAGCTTTGGCCGGGTTGTGCCCTACCTATCAGGGCATGACTGAGTTACCCGACAAACAAGCCCTCACCCAGTATTTGGCCCAACACCGCAACTGGCCGCCGGGACCACCACCAGGGGTGACACCGGAACCCGTCGGCGAGGGTGAAGAGAGTGTCTGGGATTTCCCGCGCCCACCGAGACTGGAGGACGTTGCGAGCACACTGAAGGTGGTTTTCGCGGGCCAGGTTATTGCTGAAACAACCAGCGGCCACCGCATGCGTGAAACCGCTGGTGCACCCGTCTATCTGTTCCCACCAGAGGATGTGCAGATGGCAGCGCTAAAGCTGATCGATGGCAAGGTCAGCGTCTGCGAGTGGAAGGGCGCTTGCCTCTATTACGACCTGGAGCTGGACGGTCAGCACAGCGCAGAAGCCGCCTTCACCTACCCAGACCCCATTGATGATCTGAACCAGGGCTATGAGAAAATCGGCGGCCATATCGCCTTCTATGCAAGCCGGGTCGATGCCGCATTCATTGGTGATGAGCAGGTAACCCCGCAACCGGGCGGGTTTTACGCTGGTTGGGTCACCAAAAACCTGCGCGGGCCGATCAAAGGGGCACCAGGTAGCAACAGCTGGTAGCGATCAGTTTTTCCCCGAAAACCTGGGCGGGAAGCTCAGGACAGCCCCTAAATCAAGAAATCGGAACATGGCTTTGTGAAATCCTGCTCTCCGAGGGCATGATAAATAAAAATACTTCTCTAATATAAGGCTAATCTTATTATTTTAATTAACGCAAAAAATATCGTGAAAAATAAGATCGACCTCTATTTTTGCATCAATAAATTATGGGCTGCAAATCATTCAAATATTCAGGTGTGAAATATTTAACACAAAACGGCCTACCCCAAAAGACGGGGCACCAAGAGCACCAATCCGGGCATTAGCAGCAGCAGGCCGACCCGCAACACCTCAACCAGGACAAAGGGCAAAACACCGGTAAAGATTGTGCCGATAGGGATTTGCGGCGCCTGCGCCTTAATCACGAAGACATTCAAGCCGACCGGTGGTGTGATCAAGCCCAGCTCAACCACCACCAGGGCCAAGATGCCGAACCAGATCTTTAGCTCATCCGTGGTCATACCGAAGCCAGCCTGATCCGCGCTGACGAAATCACCACCATTTAGGCTGACCAACACCGGCCAGAGAAACGGCACCACGACCAAGATCATGGACAGTGATTCCAAAAAGCAGCCGAGCAGGATCAGCAGCAACAGCATGGAGAAGAGCAGCAGATAAGGATCGATGCCGGCATTGGCGGCCCAGCTGCTTAACGCCAGGGGCAGACCGGTTCGGGCAAAGAACCCCTTCAGCACATCGGCTGCGAAGAGGATGAAGAAGATCATTGCCGTGGTTTTAGCGGTCGCCAGCAAAGCCCGGCGCAAACCGGGCCAGGCAATACCGGTCGACTGGCCCATACCGCGCCACAAACCGAAGGCAAGGACGACAAAGACTCCAATCGCAGCAGCCGGGGTTGGGGTGAATAGCCCAAGCCCAAGCCCCAAGATTAAACCGCCAAAGATCAGTGAGACCGGCAGCAATCGACGAAAGGCCGCCCGATATTCCTCCCCTGTTGGAAGGGCCTGCCCAGCTGCTGGGGCTGATTGGCGACGCAGCTGCCACCACACAACCCCCATAAAGAACAGCACAGCCATCAAACCGGGTAGCAAGGCCGCCCGAAACATGGAGATGATCGAGGCCTCAACCACGATCGCATAGACGACTAACGCCACCGATGGCGGGATCAGTATGCCCAGCGTACCACCAGCAGCCAGCACCCCTGTCGCCAGACCTTGATCGTAGCTAAGGCGCTTAAGCTCCGGCAGTGCCACCTGGCTCATCGTGCCTGCAGTGGCAACGGAGGAGCCACTAACCGCGCCAAAGCCAGCGCAAGCAGCAATGGTGGCATAGGCAGCACCACCACGAAGCCTGGCCGTTAGCACATTTAGGCCATGAAACAGGTCACGGCTTAACCCAGCTTCCCCCGCCAGATATCCCATCAGGATAAACAGCGGAATGATCGACAAATCATAGTTGGCCACCAGCCCCCAGAGGCCGGTTTTAAACTGCAGCAGATAGGGGACGAACTTCACCACCGGTGCCACCAGGCTTAACACCCAGGTGCCGATAATCGCGATCAACAACATGGCAAGTGCTACCGGCATCCTGATGGCAATCATCAGGAACAAGGCCAGTAGTGCGACAACGCCGATCAGCTCACGCTCACCCATCGGTCTGCCCTTCCTCATCGGCAGGCGGCATCAGCGCGGCAATGGCCCAGAGTAAGCAAGAGAAGATGCCCGGGATCAGGAATGGCCAGATGACCCAGCCCAGCACCGGCGTCAACGCACCATCGGCGCGCAACTCACCCAGCCCCAGCACCATCATCCCGGCCAGCCCCAACGCCACGACGCTGGTCGCAATGGCGGCCAGGGGCGCCATCAAACGCGGCCACCAGGCGGGCAAAAAACCAGCAAAGCTATCCACGGTGATGTGCCCACCATGGCGCTGGCAGTAGGGGAAGAGGGCAAGGACGGCGACACCGACCAACATGGTGACGGCATCCTCATATCCCGGCAGGCCAGGCACGGAGCCGCCGAACAACCCGGCGATACGGTCGGCAATAAATCCGCCAGCATTCACCGCCGTGATCAGAACAATCAGCAGCAGGGTCATACCACCAGCCAAGGCCCAGCCGGCGATCAACCGATCGAGGAAAAGGCTGATGCGCTGACCCACGGTGGCTTAGTGACCTTGATCCGGCTCGGCAGTGTGATCGGCAATGGCGGCCTTAGCAGCATCGACGAGCGCCTGACCATCTAGATCGCGCGCGGCCATATCATCGAGCCAACGCTTGGTGATCGCGGCGTTCAAGGCATCAAATTCAGCCGTGCGCGCATCATCCAGGGTGATAACCTCAACGCCGTTCTCACGGGCCAGTTCAACGCCCTTCGGCTCTACCGCATCCCAGGCCTTACCCATGGCGGCGGCGAATTCAGCGCCCGAATGCTCATCAATAATCGCCTGAAGGTCGGCTGGCAGGCTCTCATACGCATCCTTGTTCATGGCGAACAGGAAGGTCGAGGTGCCAAAGCGACGGCCATTGGCAAGCTCGGTGCCATGCTCGGTCAGTTCAGCAAGCTTCAGCGGCATGGCCACCTCAAACGGGACCAGCGCACCATCGACGGTTTGCTTAGCCAGCGCTTGCGGTAGGGCCGGCACTGGCATGCCGACGGGCTCCGCGCCCCAGGCCTCAAGCATCCAGGCGCCAGTGCGCGATGGGCTGCGGATCTTCATACCCTTCACATCGGCGAGGCTGCCAACGGGCTTGGACGCCAGATGCAGGGCGTTCCCGCTATGCACATGGACCAGCAGCGGATGCAGATCATCAAAGTCATCAGCGATCATCGGCATCATGGATTGGCTGGCCATATTGGTCGCGAGGGCAGAACCGCCATGGACGCCGGACAGCTCAAAAACCTCAACCCGTGGGAATACCCCTGGTGTGTAACCCGGCAAGGTCCAGGCAATGTCCACCACACCGTCGCGCACCTGGCGATACAGCTCCGGCGGCTTACCACCCAGGGCCATGGCCGGATAAATCTCAAACTTGATGCGGCCGTTTGAGGCTTCCTCAATCCGCTTTGCCCAAGGCTCAATCATCTGGGTGTGGGTCAGAGCCCGGGCACTCAGGAAGTGATGAACGGAGAAGGTAAACTCTGCCGACTTCGCGGTTTGTGGCGCGGTTACGCTGAAGGTGACCAGCACGGTCACTGCGATGGTGAGGCGAGTAAGCAAGTGAAGGATGGACATGTGCTTCAATCCAAAAGATGGGGCCGCGGCCCGGGTTTTAGCCCGCCTGCACGCTAAAGGCCAGTAACCGCGTGACCTGATCGCCTATTCGGCCTTATCCGCCGGTTTGGCGAACCACCCGGCAACCCGCTTCCACAGGCGGTCAAGCCAGGTCAGGGCCAGGAAACTGCCCATGACCCAAAGCAGGATGTCGAGATTACCAAGGGCACCAAATCCGCTGCCACGCAAGAGCTGGCCTAGTTCACGACCCACAATGTTGCCTTGGGGGCGAAGCCATTCGAGGCCGAACAGCCCCTCCCGGCCCCATAGCCTGAACTGCCAGAATTCAGAGAGGTAAAGCAGCAGCACGGTAATGCTGGCCACAATCAGAAACCCGACGAGCCCAGCCAGGACCAAACGCCATGACGGTAGAATGGGCTGCTCACTCATGGCGCCACGCTCGCTTGATCAAGGTCAGTGAGGAAGATCAGCATATTGCCCCGGCGCTTCAGCTGCCCCTCCATGGTCGCCAGCCGACCGGTCAGATCGTAAAGGCGATCACCAACCGGGCCGCCATCGGGCGCACCAACCAGCATGAACCCAGACCCTTCCACCGGCTCTGTCGTCACCAAGACCGGCGGCGCACCGCCAACTAGGCAGAGATTGGCGCAGGCCTTGTGGGACAGGCCGGTGCCCGGACGCATGGCGCCGGACAGGCATTTGCCGTCACACAGCTCGCCAGTTAGACGCCAAGTGCCCAAATCGGTCTCCACCGGCGGTGCGATGTCTTGATCCGTCTCGGCGGCCTTAAGCCCATTGCGGCCAACGCGCGCCTGCATCATCTGCAGCTCACCCCGGTTCAGCATAATGCCCTCGGCCCGCACGTAGCTGCCGTCCAGCGGCGTTGCCTGTGCCTGCACACCGCGCTTACCCGGTCCGGCGAGTAGGATGGTTTCACCGGCGGCAACCCGCTCGCTGCCCACCGCCACGGTCAGGGTTGGATAGGGTTCGGCGACCAACACGCCCTCAAGGGTTTGGCGCCCCCAACCGAACTGAAACTGACCAGGACCGGGATCGGGCTTGGTGGCAGCGATGAGCGTCGCCAGGCCAGTAAAGCCAAGGACGAGCAGCAGACCAATTACGACCAGAAACCGCTTTAGGTAGCCAGGCGTTGGGGCCCAGCCGATGAAGAAATCTTTCTCCCCGGGCGGCTTCAGCGGATCGGTCAGGCGGCTCATGATGCCACCTCCGGCGCTGGAATGGCCTCGGTCGGTGTGCCCGGCGGGTTGGGCGTTGGATCGATCAGGAGTTGCCCGTCATGAAGCGCCAGATTGTAGGTGGGGATCATCTCAGTAAACGGCGCCGGCGACCGCCCATTGCGCACATCGTACTGAAACCCATGCCATGGACAGGTGACGCAGCCTTTAAGGATACGCCCCTCACCCAACGGCCCATTCTGGTGCGCACAGGCGTTGGAAATGGCAGAAAACGCCCCCTCATGCCGGAATATGGCGGCACGACCACCACTGGTAAGGCGTACGACCTTGGCCTCCCCCTCAGCGATCTCAGCCGGTGCGCCGACGATTTGCCAGGTTGAGAAATCCGCCACGCCATTGGCGGCCAGTGCCCCGCGCTTCGCCTCAGCAAACGCCGCAAGTGCATGCAGCGCACAAACGGTAAAGGCGCAGATCACCACCACAATGGCAAACGCGGTATCCGTCTCATCCTGCAGCGCGCCGAGGGCTACATGCCCGACCAGCGCAGCATAGGCCGGGTAGATTGAGAAGTGGATCGCCTTCCAAATCAGCGGGGTCAGGAACTTCAGCCAGAAATCATGGCTGGTGAAAGCCAGTGCTGCGAGGGACAGCAGGGTGAACATCCCCAACACCTCAAACGGGAAGCCCAGATATTGGCGATAGCTGGTGTTCGATGACAGCATCGCCTCCAGCATCGGTGTTGGGCTGAATGCAAAGTACCAATTGCTGACCGCCATCACATGGGTCATCGCCACAACAAAGGTCAGCACGCCAAAATGGCGACGGTTGTAGAGCAGTGGCAGAAACCGCTGATCCAGCCGCGCCAAGGGCCCGATGCACAGGATCACCGTCAGCATCAGGAACGCGCAGCTGCCAAAGGCGCGCGCCGTATGGATCGCCCCATCGGGGGTCAGGGCATGACCTGCCAGATCATTGCCAAAGCCAAGGAAGATGCCGAGATAGGCAAACACCATGGCCAGCACGACGGCGTTGTATCGGTTCTTAAACCGGTTCCATTGGACGGGTTGGTACTTAACGCTCACCGCGTCACCTCCCCTTGAGAGGCAGAAGCTTCTGGTGGGGCCAGTTGCACCGGTGCGGTGGCCGATTGCTTGTCCTCTTTCAGCAAAAGGGCGGTTACCAGCACGACAGGGATCAACACCGCTAACACGGCCCAAACCACACCATGGGCCTTACGCGGTGGCAGGTAACGGGCACGCCAATTCTGCGCCTTTGCCTCATGCCCCGTTTCCAGTGCCCACCAGCGATAAAGCACCAAGGGCCAGAGCAAAATCAGGCCGGGCACCAATAGGACGCGGAAGATCACTGTGCCCCGGGCATCCTCATCCACCCGGTCGAGGCCAAAAATCAGGAAGGCAGCACCAACAGCGAGGCCCAGATAGATCCAGCCCCAGCCAACCATCACCAATTGTGCGGCGATATTCGCCATTCACGTAACTTCCGCTGCGATCTGGTCTGATCACGTTTGCTAACGACCCAAAGACCGACCAATGACAGGCAATCGCCAATGGTCTTTATTAGGGCATGATGATACTGGCATTCGGTCTAAACGATCGAACCAAGGCCAGCAACCGGCGCGCTTGCCCCGGTGACCCGCAATACCGCAAGGAAACTTAAAGCCATGGGTGAGCGTAAGCCCCGCCACGCCAAAACCGTCAATCTCGCCCTGCAAGGCGGCGGCGCCCATGGTGCCTTTACCTGGGGTGTGCTCGACCGGTTATTTGAGATTGATAATCTCTGGATTGAGGCAATCTCCGGCACCTCCGCCGGTGCGATGAACGCCGTTGTCGCGGCGGAAGGCATGTATGAGGGGGCGGCCGAGGGGGCCCGTGTCGCGCTTGAGAAGTTCTGGCGCGCGGTGAGCGAGGCCGCCCGAACCAGCCCATTCAAGCGGACGCCGCTGGACCAGATGCTGGGGGTTTGGAGTTTGGATAACTCCCCCGCCTATATCCTGATGGATCTGATGGGGCGCCTCACCTCGCCCTATGACCTCAACCCCTTCGATATCAACCCACTGCGCGACCTGGTTGATGAGAATGTAGATTTTGAGAAGGTGCGCGCCTCACGCTCACTTCAGGTCTACATCTCCGCCACCAATGTTGAGACGGGTAAGGTCCGCGTCTTCTCTCGGGATGAGATTGACCTGAATGTGGTCATGGCGTCGGCCTGCCTGCCCTTCCTGTTTAAGGCGGTGGAGATTGACGGCGAGCCCTACTGGGATGGCGGCTATATGGGCAACCCGGTGCTGTTCCCGTTCTATAACAGCTCAGAATCCGATGACATCGTGATCGTCCAGATCAACCCGATCTTCCGGGAGGGGACGCCAACCACCGCGCGGGACATCCTAAACCGGGTCAATGAGATTACCTTCAACGGCTCCTTGCTGCGGGATCTGCGCGCGATTGAGTTCGTTAATCGCCTGAATGCGGAGGGTAAACTCAAAGATACCCATCACCGCACCAAGCATGTGCACATGATTGAGGCCCGCAAAGAAATGCGGCCGCTTAGCGCCTCATCTAAGCTGAACGCCGAGTGGGATTTCCTCGTCCACCTCCGCGATATCGGGCGGGAGGCCGCCGATAAATGGCTTAAAGCCAATTACGATGATATCGGCGAGACCTCGACCGTCGACCTGACCGAGATGTTCTCAACCATGGGCGCCGAAAACCACGGTTGATCACCAACCCTATGCCGCCCTTAGCGGTTGTCGGGGAGATGCGATCGGGCCTCGAGACTGGGCCCATTGGCTGAACCAGATACTGCCCAAAACAAGCGCCACGCCAATGGTTTGAAGCACGGTGAAACTTTCGTCGGCAATACCCCAGCCCAGTAGTAAGGCTGACACCGGGCTCAACAAGCCAAGTGGTGCGACGGCCGCCGGCCCAAGAACGGCAATGCCGCGGAACCAGAGCACATAGGTCAAAGCACCACCAATCAGCCCCAGATAGGTAAAGCCACCAACGTTCTCAATTGAGAGTGCGGGCAAGGAGGGCTCGAAAATCAGGGCGGCTGGCAACAGCAGCAAACCACCCGCCACCAACTGCCAAGCGGTGAAGGTAAGTGCGGAGACCGGCGGTTGCCATTTGCGGGTCAGAACAGTGCCGACAGCCATGGAAAACGCGCCACCGGCGGCGGCCAGAACCCCGGTCGCGTTCAACGCGGCTGCTGGGGTCAGGACGAGCAACGCCACCCCCACCACACCGGCCAGACCAGCGGCAACCGCCGCAAACCGGACCTGCTGATCCAGCAGAAGTTTAGCGAGGTAGAGAACGATCAATGGCTGGATCGCGCCAATCGTAGCGGCCACCCCACCGGGCAGCTCATAGGCAGCCACGAACAATAGCCACCAAAAGATAGAGAAGTTCAGCGCTCCCAAAATGGCGACACGCAGCAACCAAACCCCCTTGGGTAAGACACGAGTAAGCAACAGCAAAAGTAACCCCGCAGGCAAGGCGCGCAGCATTGCTGCGGTGAGCGGATAGCCATCTGGCAGGAACTCTGTCGTGACCAGATAGGTGCTGCCCCAAATGGCTGGGGCAAGACCTGTGAGCATGAGGGCGAGTGATCGGTTCATGGCGAAAAATCCTTTATCTTGATCTCAAGATATCCATCTCGCTAAAACCATGACCTATGGATGCCGTTGATAAAATTCTGGCCCAATGGGCCGCTGAACGCCCCGATCTGGACACGACGGCCATGGGCCCCATCGGCCGATTTAGCCGGGTGGCGCATGGCTTCTCTCGACGAATGGGGGAGACGTTTGCCAAGTATGAACTGAATGCTTCCAGCTTCGATGTGCTGGCCACATTGCGCCGCTCCCCACCGCCCCATGCGCTATCAGCTGGGGAGTTGATGGGGTCGATGATGATCACCTCGGGCACAATGACCAATAGGATCGACCAGCTGGTCAAAGCGGGCCTGGTGAGCCGTTCACCCGACCCAGAGGACGCTAGGCGTGCGGTTGTTAAGCTAACCGCTGAGGGCTTCAAACTGATTGACGCGGTCATGGCTGATCATGTTCAGACCCAGGGAGCGATCCTGTCTGATCTAAACCAAGATGAGGTTGCGCAGCTGGATGCGCTGTTGCGCAAGCTGATGACCTCAATGGAAGGGAAATCAGCCGACTGAATTGCTGGGGATCAGCGCTCTTCCGGCGGGATATCCTTAATCCGGGCGACGAATTGGGCGATGTCTTCTTTTGAGAATAGGAGCCCCTCACGCTCGGTCGTGGCGGGGTGATGTTCTAGGCCCACCTGGCGTTCTGGCCGCCAGGATTTGCGCGGGCGAATGGGGCGGGGCACGAAGCCACCGCCGCAGGTTGGGCAAACATTCTGAAGCTCACCATCAACGCAATCAGAGCAATAGGTGCATTCGTAAGAGCAAATGCGCGCCTTGGTGCTGTCCGGTGGCAGGTCGCAGCCGCAAAGGCGGCAATTTGGTCGAAGAACGAGCATATCGGCCCCTCTCATCAGCTAGAGGATGATTGATACCGCACGGCCCAATTGGCATAAATGACATTATGCCCATAATTTCTGCCACCCCGATCCGCATTGCTATCATTCTGTTTGAGCGCACAAAGCTGATCGATGTGTGTGGACCGCTTCAGGTGTTCAGTGACGCCCGTACTGCCGCAGGCGATGCCGCCTATCAGATTGATTTGGTTTCAATCACCGGCGGCCTGGTCGGCACAGACACCGTCACGCCGCTACAAACCCGCCCATTCAGCGATTTCCCAGCCTACCCCTGGGATACGGTGCTGGTCTCAGGTGGCAATAGCGCCTTTGCGGCGGCGATGGATCAAGAACTCCTTGCCCACCTCCAAACCCTGGCCACGACAACGCGACGCCTGGGCTCCATCTGCCTTGGCGCCTTTGTCCTGGCCGCCGCAGGGTTGTTGGACGGCAGGCAGGCCACCACCCATTGGGAGGGATGCGAGCAATTGGCCGCCGACTACCCCCATATCAACGTCCAGGAGGATGCCATTTTTACGCATGATGACGGCATCTGGACATCGGCGGGCGTGACCTCTGGCATCGATATGGCCCTGGCCATGGTTGAAGAGGATCTAGGTCAGGCGGAGACCTTAAGGCTGGCGAAGTCTCTGGTGCTGCCGACCAAGCGTGGCGGTGGGCAACGGCAGTTCAGCGCGGCGCTGGAACTACAAACGACCAGTAGTGGGACCCGCTTTGCCGGGCTCGTCTCGGACATTCTGGCTGACCCCGCCCAACCTCTGACCGTGCCTGAAATGGCGGCCAAGGTTGGGATGAGTGAGCGGCATTTCTCACGCCTCTTCACAGCCAAGCTGGGGGTTAGTCCGGCCCGGTTCGTTGAGCGGCTGCGGGTTGAGCAGGCTTGTGACCTGATGCACCAATCAACCCTGGGCCTGCAGACCATCCAAGCACAGGTTGGCTTTAGCAATGGAGAACAGATGCGGCGTGCGTTTCAGCGGGTGCGCGGCGTCTCACCATCCGCCTATCGACAGAAGTTTGGCGCAGGCCCATCGGCTGTACCGGTATCTGTCGATTAATCATCACAAACCAAGCGATCAGAACTTGTCGCCAATGGTCCGGCACTCTACATCTCAAAACGTAACCGTTGGGGTGCCGCAGATTGGCGGCTGAGAGGTGCAGACGCATCAACCCATCGAACCTGATCCGGGCAGTGCCGGCGTAGGGAACGGGATCAATCAGCAGCAGCGATCCATGCCCAGGCCGCCTCCCCTTGAGAGCGGCTTTTTTCATGGCTGTTGATGGGCCAATTGAAATCCTAGGCGCCGGTGTTGCCGGGCTTTGCATGGCGGTCGAGTTGACCGGCCGTGGCCTGCTGGTGCGCCTTGTCGATCCCGCTGGCGGGCCGGGTGACCACCATTGTTCCTGGTGGGCGGGCGGCATGCTGGCCCCCTTCTGTGAGGGCGAAAGCGCGGAAGAACCCGTCATCAGATATGGTCAGGCGGCAGCCGCTTGGTGGTCGCAATACACATCATGCGTTGAGCAGGCTGGCAGCCTCGTCGTGACGCTGGAGCGGGATACGCGCGAGCTCGACCGTTTTGCCCGGCAAACCGAGCGATGGACCCAAATCGACGCCGACCGGATTGGTGAATTGGAACCCGATTTGGCAGGACGCTATCGCAAGACCCTGTTCTTTGAAGGGGAGGCCCACCTAACGCCACGCCAGGCCCTGGCCGAATTGCTAGCTTGGTTGCAGGAGCGCGGTATTACGATTGAGGCTGAGCCCTCGAACAACCCGGCCCTTACCATCGATTGCCGGGGCCTTGCGGCGCAGGACAACCTTACCGACCTTCGCGGTGTGAAGGGGGAGATGCTGGTCCTGCATTGCCCTGACGTAACCCTCAACCGGCCGATCCGGCTGCTACACCCACGCTATCCGCTCTACATCGTGCCGCGTGGCAATGGCGTGTTCATGTTGGGCGCCACACAGATTGAAGCGCAAGACCGCAGCCGCATCACGGCCCGCTCCATGCTTGAGCTGCTCTCGGCTGCCTATGCCCTACACCCTGGATTTGGTGAGGCGTCGGTGATCGAGATTGGTGTCGATGCCCGCCCCGCCTTCCCAGATAACCTGCCCCGGATCCGGCGTAGGGCCCGGACCGATGGTAGTGAGATCATCTTTGCCAATGGCCTGTTCCGCCATGGCTACCTGCTGGCACCAACACTGGCCTGCATGGTGGCCGACTGGATTACCCAAGACACAACCCCGGAGTTCGCTGATGAAGATCACCGTCAACGGCAATCCGCATGAGGTGAGCGACGGCAACCTGGCCAAGGCTCTAATCACGCTCGGCTATGGGGATGCCACCGTGGCAACCGCCGTGAATGGCCAGTTTGTGCCCGGCCCAGCCCGTGCTGCCCACACGCTTAACGATGGTGACAGCATTGAGGTGCTGGCACCGATGCAAGGGGGCTGAGCGATGCGTGCCTTCTATGATTACACGCCAACCCTGCCGCTGATGCTGGGCACGGCGCAGTATCCGTCACCCGCCATCATGGCCGATGCCTTCCGTCAATCCGGGGCAGAGATCGCGACCGTGTCCCTGAGGCGGGAGAGCAGTGTGAGTAAGGATGGCCAGGCCTTCTGGCAGCTGGTGCAAGAGCTGGGCGTCCACATCCTCCCTAACACGGCGGGCTGCCATACGGTTAAGGAAGCGGTCACCACAGCCGAGATGGCGCGGGAGGTGTTCGGCACCGATTGGATCAAGCTTGAGGTGATCGGCCATACCGACACCCTGCAGCCGGATGTCTATGGATTGGTTGAGGCCACACGCATCCTGGCTGAACAGGGGTTCAAGGTCTTCCCCTACACCACCGAAGATCTGGTGGTGGCGGAGCGGTTGCTTGAGGCGGGTTGCGAGCTACTGATGCCCTGGGGTTCCCCGATTGGGTCGGGGCTTGGCCTCAACAATGAATACGGCCTGCGCAGCTTGCGCGCCCATTTCCCAGAGGTGCCGTTGATTATCGATGCAGGGCTTGGCCTCCCTTCCCACGCCGCCCGGGCGATGGAGTTGGGCATGGATGGTGTGCTGCTGAACACCGCGGTTGCCAAGGCCGGTGATCCCGTGGCCATGGCCCAAGGTTTCGCAAAGGCAGTTGAGGCCGGGATGCTGGCCGCGAAGGCCGATCCGATTGAGCCGCGGGATATGGCCGCCCCCTCCACCCCCGTTATCGGTAAAGCTTTCCTGACATGAGTACGCTCGACGCGTTCTATCCCATCTTTGACAGCAGCGACTGGCTGCGCCGAACCCTGCCGCTTGGGGTGAAGCTGGTGCAGTTACGGGTGAAAGACCGAAGTGATGAAGAAACCCGGGATGAGATTACGGTGGCCAGGGATCTTTGTGCCCAGAATGGCGCCCAATTGATCGTGAATGACTACTGGCAGATCGCCATCGACACGGGCTGTGATTATGTCCATCTGGGCCAGGAGGATTTGGATGACGCCGACGTCCCCGCGATCCGCCAGGCAGGCATCAAGCTTGGCATCTCAACCCACAGCCATGAAGAGTTAGACCGCGCCCTATCCTTTGATCCCGATTATGTCGCCCTGGGTCCCATCTACCCGACGATCTTGAAACAAATGCCCTGGGATCCGCAGGGGTTGGACCGGGTGGGTGAGTGGAAACGCCTGATCGGTGATCGCCCGCTGATTGCCATTGGCGGCATGACGGTTGAGCGTGCGGCAGGCGCCCTCGCCGCCGGGGCAGACGTTGTCTCTGTCGTAACGGACATCACGCTCAATAATGATCCCGAGGCACGGGTTCACGCTTGGATCGAGGCAACGCGATGAGTGATGAGCAGGGGGCCACGGATCGCTATGCCCGCCAATCCATTTTGCCCGCCATAGGTGCAGAAGGGCAGGCCAAGATACGGGTAGCTCATGCATTGATCGTTGGCGCGGGCGGCCTGGGCGTGCCCGTCCTCCAATACCTTGCCGGTGCCGGTATTGGCCGCCTCACCATCATTGATCCGGATGCTGTGGCACTCAGCAATCTGCATCGTCAACCCCTCTACCGCGAGGATCAGATCGGCCGACCAAAGGTTAAGGCAGCGGCCCCATCTTTGCGTGGTTTGAACGACGATGTTGAGTTGGTGGCGATCCAAGGACGCCTCAGCCCAGCCAATGCAGCGCGACTGGTTGCCGAGGCCGATATCGTCATCGATTGCGCCGACAGTTTTGCCGTCAGCTACACCCTCTCTGACATCTGCTTCAAAACCAAGATACCGCTGGTCACCGGATCAGCCTTGGGCCTTGAGGGCTATGCCGCCGGTGTTTGCGGTGGTGCCCCCTCACTCCGTGCCGTTTTCCCTGACCTGCCAGCCAGGGCACAGAACTGCGCCACCGCCGGTGTTCTGGGGCCCGTTGTGGGGATCATTGGCAGTCTGCAGGCGCAGATGGCGCTGGCCATCCTGGTCGAGCTCACACCATCGCCGCTCGGGCAGATGGTGACCGTTGATGCGGCGAGCTATCGCTTTGGTGGCTTCCGGTTTGATAACGCACCAGAACCTGCGCAAGCGGGTTTTCAATTCATTGCCCCGGACCAGGCCACAGATGCTGATTTCCTCGTCGAGCTGCGCGGTGGCATGGAAGCACCAGCGCCATTTCATGCGGCGGCCATGCGCGCTGAAGTTGGCGATTTCGGTGCGGATGGCCCGGCCCCATCCGGCAAGCAGCGCGCGGTGTTTTGCTGCCGATCTGGCTTACGCGCCTGGCAGGCTGCCAGCCGACTGGCCCCCCATACAGATTGCGAAATCGTCCTGATCGCCGCTGGCTAACTAGCCTTTTTGAACCCCATGGAGAGACCAATGACCACGCCCCCAACATATGGTTCCGCATTCGCCGCCTGGCGCCAGGCTGCCGGTGATGTTTGGCAGGCCTATACCCGCCATACCTTTGTTGAGGGGTTGCGCGATGGCAGCCTGCCGCGTGAGGCATTCATCCATTACCTGGTCCAGGATTACGTCTTCCTGGTGCATTTCTCCCGGGCCTGGGCGCTGGCTGTCACCAAGGCAGACACACTGGATGAAATGAAGGCCGCCGCCGCCACGGTGAACGCGCTGGTTAATCACGAAATGCAGCTGCATATCGAGACCTGCGCCAAAGAAGGGATCCGCGAGGCCGAGTTGTTCAATGCCAGTGAGGAGGCGGCCAACCTCGCCTATACCCGCTATGTGCTTGAGGCCGGTTACTCCGGCGATTTCCTCGACCTCATGGCAGCCCTGGCGCCCTGTGTTCTGGGCTATGGTGAGATCGGTGCGCGGTTAGCTGACGAGGCAGCCCCGACAACCAGCTATCGGCCTTGGATCGATGTTTATGCTGGTGAGGAATACCAGCAGGTGTGCCGGGATGTCGGCGCGCTGATCGACAATGCCCTCACCCACCGGCTAGGTGAGAACTACCAGACCTTGCCGCGCTGGTCGCAGTTGCAGGCTCGGTTCGATACGGCCACTGCGCTCGAGGTTGATTTCTGGTCGATGGGTTTAATCGGCGCAAAAGCTGCTGCTTAAGGACTGCCGCTAAGGACTGCCGCCTGGCTTTCTTTCTGGACCCATCTTCGGTCCGGCATCGGGGCCCGGCCCCACCTGCATGATGGGGCGTGCTTGGGTTGCCCGCTTATCGATCAGCTGCTGCCAGCGCATGGCGGTTGGCCGGTCGATCACCTTGGTGACCGCCAGCTTATAGACCTGCAACCGGGCAAAGTCGGCGACACGCTCAACCGCCGCTTGTTCATCCCGCCCATCGGGCGAACCAAGGATGGCCATGGTCTTCTCTGCCGGGTCAATCTCCCCGGTTTCGTGTAGCGCCTCGCCAGCCTCATGCAGTGAGCGGCGGGCGATCACCTTTAAATCTTCGGTCATCTGCTTGGCCGCATCGGCCTGGCTCTCATCCAGACCAAGGGCAGCCGCACCGGCGGCCAGATCCGCCAGATGATGCGCAGCCTGTGCCGCGACCAGCTTTGGTGGTTCATCATCGAACTTACCGATGAAGCCGCGGGCTGGCTGATCCGGACTGCGGGCATCATTAACGATGCCGGGCAGGACCGTGTCAGGGAATGCCGGGACCCCGCCAGGTTCGGCCAAAGTCGCCGCCTCTTGCGCACGTAGGGTCCGCTCCCCAGCTTGGGCAATCATCAGGGCATCTTTCACACCCGGCTTGATCAGGCCGAAATTCACCGCCACATCGCCACCGCGTGGCACCGACCAGGGCATGTGCCCCTCACCACGGATATGCTCTTCAGCCTCGGCGATATGGTCGTTACTGACATCCGCCTTGCGCAACGCCTTCTGTAGGTCGGGCAAGTTGCGGATGGCCTTGATGTTTTGCTGCGCTTCCCTGGGCAGGTCGGCCTGGGCCTTATCGATCGCAAACAGCCGTGCCTGCAGCATAAGCGCGATTGTCTTGTCATACGGGATGACAGCGGACAGCAGCGAATGCGTCGGCAGGTTCAACGTGTTGCGGAATTCCATCATTTGGTCGCGCTTTGGCCCATCCCCATGGGGCCTCCCAAACACCCAATTAGTAGCGTTTACTATGCCGAAAACCCAAGAAAGAGCGGTACTTAACCTAGTGATTCAGCCCTTTTTATCCTTCAGGGTCGATCCTGTAGCATCCCTGGGCTGAACCGGTTCAGCTTGCCCGGCGCGGCTGGTTTTCATAATCTTGCGATGGTGTGGCAAGGAGAAAATCCGCGGCCGCCGCTGGCAATAGCGTGCAGGCCCAACCATATCCACCTTGCCGTTCGATGAGGTTTGAGCAGGAAACTCACTATGTTGGGAAGTCGGCAGGAAACGCCCCGCGACGTACCGATTTTGAAAGCGATTAAGGGTCGGCTCGGTGGCCGTGACGGCCGTCAGCGTGACCGCCATCGCGACCGCAAGATGGACGGCATGTCCGCGCGTGAGATCAGCTACGCTTTTGCTGCCCGCTCCAAGGCTGGGCGCGCGATGATCCGCAGCATTGAGAACCTGACCGGTCGCCCACGGCTGATTAAGATGGCCGATGGCTATGACGTGGAAGTCGAGCAGGGCCGTGATTTCTGGGAAGTGATGCAGGAGCGGTATTCAATCCATTTGGATATCCCACCTGAAGAACTCTCCCGTATCCCATCCGAAGGGCCAGTCGTGGTGGTCGCCAATCACCCATTTGGTATCTTGGACGGCTTGGTGCTGGGCCGCCTGCTCTCAATGGCCCGGCCAGACTTCAAGATTGTCGCGAACAAGGTGTTCCACAAAGCTAAGGATCTGGAGGAGATCATCCTGCCGATCAGCTTTGATGAGGATCGGGAAGCGCTCCAGACCAATATCCAGGCCCGACGGTCAGCGATTAGCTTCCTCGGTGCTGGTGGTTGTATCGGCATCTTCCCCGGCGGCACGGTCTCAACCAGCTCTAAGCTGTTTAACCGCCCAATGGACCCGGCCTGGAAGACCTTCACCGCCCGGATGATCCAGAAATCCGACGCGGCGATCGTGCCGGTCTATTTCGAGGGTCATAACAGCCGCCTGTTCCAGATCGCCAGCCACCTGAATGAGAACCTACGCGTGGCCTTGCTGATCAAAGAGTTCGACAAATGGGTTGGCGAAGACGTGCGGGTGCGCATCGGCAATCCATTGCCGCAAGAAGAGATCCAGTCGAAGAAAGGCGATCCAAAGATCCTGATGGATTACCTGCGGACCGAGACCTACAAGCTCTCGCCCACGCCGATCCACGATTTCAGCTACGGCCACAATTTCGATTAAGCGATCTGTGGGTTAATCAGCAGCTCGGCTGATCCACTTATGACATGTCGATCAGCACTTCGCTGCCGGTTGCCATCGCATCCAATGCCGCCTGCACCGCGTTGAGCAGTGTGGACTTATCGAACGGCTTCGGCACATAGCCCTGGATCGGCAGCTTGGTGTAATCAATCCGGCCATCGGCGACCACATCAGCGGTGACCGCAAGGATTGGGGTGTGATCACCAATCATCGGTAGATCACGAAGCCGCTCCAACGTCTCCGGCCCATCCATCACTGGCATCCGCATATCCAGTAGGATTGCGTCCAGTTTCTCAGTTTCCGCCTGGGCCAGGGCGTCCATGCCGTTCTCAGCATGGATGGTCTCCACCCCCTCACTCTCAAGGAAGGCGGCGGCAACCTCGCGGTTAATCGCGTTATCATCGCAAACCATGATCCGCTTACCGCGCAGGCCGGGCCAGCTCAACGGCTTGGCCTTAGCTTCGGGCGCTTGGGTTGGGGCGATACTCAGCCCACTGTTCAGCACCGCCTCGGCGATAAAGGTGAAGATGAAGGTTGAGCCACCATCCGGGTTGTTCCGGGCACGCACATCACCATCCATCAACCTCGCCAGGCGGCGGGTTATGGCGAGGCCTAGGCCAGCGCCGTCATAGACCCGGTCGGTACTGTTATCGAGCTGGTAAAAATCATCGAAGATGGCTTCTTCCTCGCCTTGGGCGATGCCGATCCCGGTGTCGATCACCTCAATTGTGGCCAGGAACTGCCCGTCGAGCCGACGTTCTGCGCTAGCACTCACAAGGATTTCCCCCTCATGGGTGAATTTGGCAGCGTTGGAGACCAGATTGCCGACCACCTGGTTCACCCGAACCTGATCGAACACCATCATCTCAGGCAAGCCGGGCGCCACCTCGACCTCCATTCGAAGGCCCTTTTGCTCAACCTGCTCGCGCCATAGATCCTCTACCATCTCCAACAGATGACCGAGTGAGGCTGGTTGGCGTTTAAGCTCAATTCCGCCCGCATCGATTTTCGATAGGTCGAGTACGTCGGCCAGGATCGCCAATAGTGTCTCGCCTGAGGAGACGATGGTAGAGGCGCGGCGCTGCTGCTCCCCCTCAAGTTTGTCGTCCAACATCATCCGCGCCATGCCTAAAAGGCTGTTAAGCGGGGTGCGGATTTCATGGCTCATGGTCGCTAAGAACCGGCTCTTCGCATCGGCGGCGCCTAGCGCCTTCTCTGCCATCTCGCGGGCATCCCGTTCAGTATCGCGGAGCGCGGCAATCGCGTGGGTGCGCTCAATAATCAGGCCGCGATAAGCGTGGGAGACATAGAAGATAAAACCAAGGAAACCGATAATGGCCGCCACGAAAAGCTGGCCATTCTCCTGCATCAGATTGGTCAGGATAAACGGCACCAGCATGGGCACCGCATAGAGGATGTATGTGGTCTGAAAAATCGAGAAGGAGATAGCGCCACCAACCGCCATGCCAGCGATCACCACCAGCAGCTCATAGTAACCAACGGTGCCGTACTCAACCGCCAAGACCCAGGGGGTCAGCCCCCAGCAGAGACCGCCGAGGCCAGCAGCAACGGCCAAAACGGGCTGGGCAAACCGGATATTGCCCGGCTCTTTAAAGAAAAAGCGGTGATGCATGACGAGGCGGAAAACCACCAACGCCAACATAATGCCGAACCAGCCCAAGATGATTGGCGCCCGTTCAGGATCCCAGAAGCGCAAGGCCACCAATCCACCAATCAACACATTGAATGGCGCTGCCTTTGAACTCTGTTCAACCGCAATGCGGCCGAGTTCGCGTTGGTGGAATGAGATATCGGACATCGATCCAGGGGCCTTACATGCCGCGGGTTCTACCCCGTTCTTTTCTCTAGCCTAGCGCCCAGCCCGGCCGAACGCGAGTCACGTGAGATTACGAGATCATGAGCCGCTCGTCCGCAGGCTTAGCCCTGTTAACCAAGATGAAACCGGCGCGGCATCTGGCTACCGCCTAGTTCTGGGCAAAAAACTTGTGAATTGAGGGGGATACGTCTGGCCAGGCCAGATCAACACCGTCCGACAGATGATCGGCAATCGCGGTTAGGCCACGCACCCGTGCCTCATGCTTACTGTCGGTTTTCAGGCGATGCCAGGGGGCGAAATCGCTGCTTGTCCGCTCAATCATCTCCTCATAAGCGGCAGCATAATCATCCCAACGCGCCCTGTTGCGGAGGTCGTCTTCAGTAATCTTCCAGCGCTTGGCCGGGTTGTCATAACGGTCGCGGAACCTGTTCAACTGCTCTTCCGGTGTAATGTCGAGGAACAGCTTCACCAGCCGGTAGCCCTCACCACAGAGTGATTGTTCCCAATGGTTGATCTCATCATAGGCGCGGCGCCATTCATCCTCACTCGCGAACCCTTCAATACGCTCAACCAGAACCCTGCCATACCAAGAGCGATCGAAGACCGCGATCTCACCGCCCGCCGGTACCTTGACCCAGAAGCGACGCAACCAATGGGCCCCCTCCTCGGTCTCCGCCGGGGGACCGATGCGCCAGACCTTTAATGGCCGGGGGTCGAGCCCGGCGGCAAAGCGGCGGATTAACCCCCCCTTACCGGCGGCATCCCAGCCCTCCAGCACGATCATCGCCTTGCGACCATCCCGGGTATAGGCATGCTGGATCTGGAGCAAATGCCGCTGCAGGCGCTTGATCTCTTCTTTTTGTTGTTTCTTATCCATGGTTTCCTGCCAACCAATCCAAGCCTGCGGCCCATTACGATCAACCCGATCAGGAATAGCACCAAAACATGGCCACCAAGAAACTACTGATCATCGCCACCGACCCGTCGCCGAACACCAAACGGCTGCGGGAGGCCGCCGCCGAGGCTGCCCGCGACCCGATGTTCGATGCCGTTGAGGTACGGCTGCAAACCCCGCAAGAGACCCAAGCCGAAGACGTGTTAGGGAGCCAGGCGGTGCTGTTCGGCACAACCGAGAACCTTGGCTATATGGCCGGTCTTACCAAGGATCTGTTTGATCGCAGTTTCTATGAGTGGGAGGGCAAAACCGATGGCCTGCCCGTGGCGCTTTATGTGCGGGCCGGCAGTGATGGCACCGGTACCCGCCGGGCTTTGGAGAGTATCTTCACCGGCCTAAACTGGCGCCTGGTTCAACCACCTCTGACCCTGCAGGGTGATTGGGATGAAGCCTTTAAGGATGCCGTGGCCGAACTCGCCCAAACCCTCGCCGCCGGGCTCGATGCCGGGATCTATTGAGCAAGTCATCACAAGGTTTCGCTTTAACCAGGGGGCTGGACACGCCATGTGTATCGCGACCTGTGCTGGCAATCGATCCAGCAACACGCCCAAAATATGAACGGATAAGAAGCTATGAGCGACGTTTATGAACCGCCCAAAGTCTGGACCCCAGACGCTGAGAATGGCGGCAAGTTTGCCAATATCAATCGCCCAACCGCCGGCGCGCGGGAGGAGAAAGAACTGCCGGTCGGTGAGCACCCGCTGCAGCTTTACTCCATGGGTACGCCCAACGGGGTGAAGGTAACCATCATGCTCGAAGAGCTCCTGGCCCTCGGCCATAAGGGGGCGGAGTATGATGCCTGGATGATCAATATCGGCGATGCTGATCAGTTCGGCAGTGGCTTTGTCGATATCAACCCGAACTCGAAAATCCCCGCCCTGCTTGACCGCAGCGGGCCATCCCCAGTCCGCGTGTTTGAGTCAGGGTCAATCCTGACCTACCTCGCTGAGAAGTTCGGCGCGTTCCTACCCACGGATCCAGCGAAACGAGCGGAGACGTTCAACTGGTTGTTCTGGCAGATGGGCAGCGCGCCCTATCTGGGCGGTGGCTTTGGCCATTTCTATGCCTATGCGCCAGAGAAGTTCCGTTACCCAATCGACCGCTTCACCATGGAAACCAAGCGTCAGCTAGATGTGCTCGACCAGCGTTTGGCAGCCTCCAAATTCATTGCGGGTGATGAGTACACCGTCGCCGATATCGCGATCTGGCCATGGTATGGCGTGCTGGCCCAGGGCAAGATTTACGATGCTGGCGAGTTCCTAGATGTCGACAGCTACAAGCACCTGCAACGCTGGACAGCTGAGATCGCTGAGCGCAAAGCCGTTCAGCGCGGCCGTCTCGTCAATCGCACCTGGGGCGAGGACAATGAGAAGGTGCCAGAGCGGCACTCTGAAGCTGACTTTGCCCATACCGGGCTTGGTGGCTAAGAATTGGATTGTCAGAGCGGGCGGCCGAACCGGCTAACCGCTCTGCTATCCAATCATGACGATCCGGCCGTGATACTGGTCAGTTTTGCGAAAACACCTTCGCAAACACCTGCCTTCTGCCTATCCGTCGCGTAGATGAAAAACGGCCCTTTGTTAAGCGGGTGCCATTCTTCGGTAAGCTTCAGATGGCGATCATTGAACGGACTATGCAATCGCGGCCCGTTCACATCGCAATCCAACGCAATCATCGCGATTGGACTGAAGGTAACCGCACTCCCTTTGGGCTGGGCGCTCGTACCAGGAATTCGCACATATCCATTCACGATAGAGGCCTCTAACCGCTCGATAGCGCGATCACCCATGGCCTCAACCTCTTCATCGCTAAGCCGTGGTTTGAACGCGGCGGAGCTTAGGGACTCACCATTTGGGAGCACCTCAGGCAGCGGTAAATCAGGCAGTGGAATTTGATTTACCCAGGCCTCCCCCTCCTTGGCATCCAGCTCACCCAGAGAGGTTGATTGCGCCAAGGCCAGTGGCATGCCAGCGGTCAGCATCACCACCCCGATAAGGGCGGCAAGTGGAAACACGGCGAAAAGCCTGACCCCAGCAAGGTCGATAACAGTGTTGGAATTCCGATCCTGAGACATAGACAGACCCCCACATTTGCTAGCCACCGCATAAGCGGCAATCGGAGGTTGAGCGTAACTCAACCCGGCCAAGAGGGCAAAAACGCTAGATTTTGGGGCGAACTGCCAGGGTCAGCCGCCGAGCGCGTGCAGCCATTAATCTATCCCGATACTTGGCTGTAATAGGCTAGGCCGAATAGACCTCGGTAGCGGGTGAAGGGAAGCTCATCACCCTCGCCCAACCGTTGGCATCTGCGGGTATCTTCCCTGAGACTAATCGCATCGCCATTGGCGAACTCAACAGCGACCAGACAGTACTGCGTGCTGGTGGCGCTGCCGCTGGTGCTCGAGCTTTCGGTTCGAATAAAGGCGCTGGTTACTAGGCCGACCTCTTCCGCCTGGAGACTGGCACCAGCCTTGTTCAGCAAGAGCATACTGGCGGCACCTAGATAACTTAGCAGTAGACCGCCCGCGACCACGCCGAGCAACACGCCGTTCAGGCGCTTGATCTCGTCGTTCATCTTCTCGGCACGTCGATCATCCGGGGCGTCTTGAACCTTCTCTTTTAGGTCTGAAAGATCCTCAGCAACGCGCAGGCACTTCTTCACAAAATAATAAGCAATAGGCCCGGAGCCAATCAAACCGAGTGCATATAGGATCGGCAGGCCGCTAAAGGGGATAAAGGCATTCAGCAGGTTCTGCGCGTGGGTCATGGTCATGAACAACGACGCCAGCAATGCGATCAAAACAATAGCGAGCACAAACAGCTCAGCCTTGTTCAGGCCATAGGATGAGTTTTTAGACATGGGAAAATATTGAGCCGAGCTGAGGGCTGGACCCACCGACAAGGTAAGGGCCAACCACCGAACGCCCAAGCAAGGTATCATCGCGGCCAGAGCACGCTCTAGAAACAAATCAGGGCTTAGTGAGTTTCTCACTAAGCCCTTGATTTTGTTGGTTGCGGGGGCAGGATTTGAACCTGCGACCTTCAGGTTATGAGCCTGACGAGCTACCGGGCTGCTCCACCCCGCGCCAATCGCCGATGACCGAATTCCGCCGCCCGAAGGTCTGGCGGGGCGCACCGGGAGCGTTGGTCTACCAATCTATATGGTAGATGCCAAGTGTTACCTTCAAGAAAACAACGGAGAAAACACCCGTTGTCACCGGTACCTCAAGGATTGAGCGGTTTTAGGCCCCACCAATCCGCCGCCCGGTCAAACCATCCCGGCGGGCGGATATGGCCGCCATCATGGAGGCAAAGCTGAATGCCGCCGCCATTGCCACAGCCACTCCAATCCTGACAGCTCAACTCGCTATCGGCCGGGGTTATCTGCCGCGCCGCTGGGCATTGGTTGGCCTGGGCTAGGGTATCAATGCTGTAGCGGACATCCCCTTGGCGGTAGGCGCTGCCGATCGGGCGTCCGGTCATGGGCACAACGCCATCTCCGGTGCCATGGTAGTGCACCACGGGTGCCCTTCCACCGCCATCGCATTCAACTGGCTGCGGATGCCAGAATGCGCCGGCGATTGGGGCGAACCCGGCAAAGCGTTCCGGGCGTCGACAGATCAGATCCCATACCATCGACCCACCCTGTGAGAAGCCAGCCGCATAGATCCGCCGCGGATCCACATTGTGGTCGTCGATAATGTCTTCCAACACGGTATCGATGAAGGCCAGATCATCGCGCGCCTGGCTGGGTGATCCATTATGGGCCCAGGTGCGGTTGCGGCCATTGGGGGCAACCAATAAGAGGTCATAGCGGGTCGCAATCTCTTGCAGCCCCTTATTGCCAATCACACCTGCGCCCGTGCCGCGCCAGCCGTGGAAATAGACCAGCGCCTTCACCTTGCCATCACGCGGCAAAGTTAGGGGTGAGAAGAGTTGATAGCTGCCATCGGCGACCGCGCAGGGTCGTTCGGCCGCCCCACATTCCTGTTGGGCGTTAACGCCGTCGGGCACCATTAGCGTGAAAAGAGCCATCGCAAGCGCGAGACTGGATAAAATAGAGCGGCTTGTCATCGGTTTAACTTTCCCAACATTAAGCCTGGCAGACAGCGCGCTTGGCTTCTGTTTTGCAAGGCTCTCCACATCACGCTTGCGCGAAGATGCCGAAAGAAGTGGATTTGGATTAGACCTAACACGCTGAATATGCGACGGCAGATTAACCAAAGACGTTTGATACCTCTGAGCGCAGACCCAACAGATAAAACCGGAGCCGAGCAATGGCCGATCAAAACGGACAGACCACCATCGACAAACTACTGAGCGACCATCCCTTCCTATTGATGGATGGCGGTATGGGCCAGGAGTTGATTAAGCGCGGTGTTTCCGATCGCTCAAAGCTTTGGTCGGCACAGGCGCTTGTTGACGATCCAGATATGGTGCTCGGCGTACACCGGGATTTCGTCTCGGCCGGGGCTGATCTTTTGATCACCAATAGCTATGCCACCAACCCGAACCGTTTGCGGGATTTCGGCATGGCAGATCAAATCGGCCCAATGAACCGCCAAGCTGGTGAACTGGCGCAAAAAGCCGCGAATGAGGTTGACCGCCCTGTCTTGGTGGCAGCGTCATTGCCGCCGCTTAATGGCAGCTATCGTCCAGACCATACATTACCGACAGAGACGACTATCCCACTCTATCAAGAGATGCTGGAGCATTTGGGCCCCTATGTAGACCTTGTCTTGATCGAGACCATGTCGACGGCTGAGGAAGCCCGCGGTGCTGCCATCGCAAGCCAAGACTGCGGCTTGCCTGTCTGGGTTTCTTGGACCCTGCGCGATGATCTGAGCGCGAAACTAAGAAGCGGTGAGACAATCTTTGAAGCGGTTAGCCACCTAGAGGGCTTGAAGGTGGATGGCTTAATCTTCAACTGCTCATCGCCGGAAACCCTGACCGCCGCCATGCCTGCGCTAGCTGCCGTGGAAGGTCGTAATGACCGGCCATTTGGTGGCTATGCCAATGGCTTTACCGAGATTCCCAGTGATTGGCGTTTCCGCGACGGTGTTCACCAGTTGAGCGCCCGACGCGATCTTGATCCGGCAGCTTACGCCGAACATATCGCATCCTGGTACGATCAGGGCGCACGCTTACTTGGTGGCTGCTGTGAGGTTGGCCCGGACCATATTCGTCACTTGGCAGATTGGCGCGACCAGATGGCCAAAGCTGCCTGAGCGATACTATGAGCCGTATTGAGGCGTTGGATGGCCGGTGCCATGAATTGGCACTCGCCGCGTGAGCGAAAAAGCAAACAGCAGAAATCTAACCGAGGGCCCCGTCGCCCGCGCCCTGTTCCGGATGAGCGCGCCAATGACGCTCGGCATCCTGGCCGTCATCAGTGTTGGCGTCGCCGATGCCTACTTTCTGGGTCAGTACGGGCCGGATGAGCTTGCGGCCGTCGGCTTTATATACCCGGTTACCATCGCGGTTCTTAGCCTATCAATCGGCCTTAGTGCCGGCCTTAACACCGTGGTGTCTCAAGCGATTGGCAAGGGGGACAGAGAGTTTGCCGCGCGTGCGGCAGCCCATGGCCTAGGCTTTGCCCTGTTGCTTGGCATTGTGGTTGGTGGCCTGCTGATCCTGGGTGGTGAGTTTATCTTCAGCCTGATGGGGGCCAAGGGCGCCACCAAACAGGCGGTGATGGACTACATTTTCTACTGGGCCGTTAGCTTTCCCGGCCTGGTCCTCATGATGGCGGCGAATGCCGTTGTGCGGGCGAACGGATCCAGCGTTGTGCCCGCCGGAGTCATGGTTGCCGTTGCGATCTTTAACGTGGTGGTGAACCCGCTGCTGATCTTTGGCTATGGACCGATACCAGAGATGGGTGCCGCTGGTGCGGGTTTGGCAACCGCCCTTGCCCGGGTCCTTGGGACCATCGGTGTGTTGGCCTATGTGCTGACACAGCGGTTCTTAAATACTGCGTGCCTAACGCTCCAAGACATGGATAAAACGCTGCGCCGGATTGCGCGGGTGGGTGGCCCCGCCGCCCTGTCGAATTCCATTAACCCTGCAGGCATGGCGATTGTGACTGGCTTTGTCGCCAGCTTTGGCGATGCGGCGGTGGCCGGGTTCGGTGCCGCAGGTCGGATTGAAGCTGTCATCATGGTGCCAATGCTGGCCCTATCCAGTGGCATTGGACCCGTCGTGGGTCAGAACTGGGGTGCAGAAAAGCGTGATCGCGCAGAGCTTGCTACCCATCTCTCTTTCATGGCGTGCCTCGCCTATGGCGTGGTGGCGGGTGCCACCCTACTGCTGTTTGCGCAGCCCATTGCCGGGTTGATTGCCCAGGGCGATGAGGCGATCCGCCATGCCGCGCTATACCTTCAATTTGTTGGGCTGACCCTGTTTGGCTATGGCGTGCTGGTGGTTGCGAATGCCGCCAATAACGCCCGCGACCGCGCTGTGTTTTCGCTCGCCACCAGTGTTACCCGCATCGCCGCCGTCTATATCCCCGCCACCATTATAGGCCAATGGCTGTTCGGCTATTTTGGGATTGTGCTAGCCGCGGTTTTGGCGAACCTTATGGGTGCCTATCTTGCCATTATCGCCTGCCGCGCGACCCGCCTCATAAGCAAACCAATGCCAGCGCCGGTTGAGATACCAGCGCAGTATCTCGCGGTTCGAAACTAATCCGCCCTAGCTTTCAACATCACAATGTCAGCCGACCCACAGCCCCAGGACATCTCAGAGAGCCCATCACTGCCATTGCCGAACTTGGCAGATGCGTCGCTATTCCTGGATTTTGATGGGACCTTGGTGGATATCGCCCCACGGCCAGATGCCATCGCGGTACCCGCATCGCTAAAGGACCTTCTGGCCAATCTGGGCGACCAGACCAATGGTAGGATTGCCCTCGTCTCCGGTCGGGCGATTGCCGATATTCAATCCATTCTGCCCTATTACGACGGCATCCTTGCCGGTGGCCATGGGGCAGAGCTGTTCCAGAACGGTGAGATCGAACGGGTAACCGGCCAGATCGAGGCAGCCCTGACCAACACAATCAGTGCCTTGGAACGCTTTGCCGACAGCCTGCCCGGCATTCTCTGTGAACCGAAGGCGACCGGTGTGGTCCTTCATTACCGTGGACGGCCAGAGGCGGAAGCCGCGGTGCGAGAGGCCGCCGCCATGGCCCTCTCCTCCCTACCCGACTTCGAACTGCATGACGCCAAGATGGCAGTTGAGTTGAAGCATCGGGAGGCATCAAAGGGTGCAGCGGTTGCCAAGTTGATGGCCCAATTCAGTGCCGGAACGCCCGTCGCCATCGGCGATGACACCACCGATGAGGACATGTTCAAGGTGGCGCTCGCCCAGGGTGGCACCGCCATCAAGGTGGGGGATGGGCCGACGATGGCCCCGTTCAGATGTCAGAATCCTGCCGCCGTCCATGAGATGCTCGCCCGCTGGCAACGGCAATCATGCTAAGCTTCTTTCGGGGGCCTGGTGTTATATTGGGCCGAGGAGAGATTTACGTGATTGGACTTGAAAAATGGGGCGCTTAATCGTCGTCTCTAACCGAATTCCGGTTGGCGACGAGCTGTCGGGCGGGCTGGTTGTTGCCCTCCATGAGTGCCTTCAGGAGCTTGGTGGTATCTGGCTTGGCGCCAACCCAGAGCTTGTGGAAGACCCGCAGCCGGCCGTTCGCCTATTAGGTGCCGATNGCTACACCAAGATGGGCTTCGACCTGTCTGAGGAAGACCAAGAAAACTACTATTTCGGTTACGCGAACTCCGTCCTTTGGCCCCTCTGCCATCGCCGCAGTGATCTGATGGATCTGCAGCCCGACTACCTGGATGGGTATCTGCGGGTGAATGAGCGGGTCGCCGAGGGCATTGCCTCCCTGATCGAACCAGACGATCTAATCTGGATCCATGACTACCACTTCTTCCCGCTGGCCAAGGCCCTGCGCGCCCGTGGTGTGACCGCGCGGATTGGCTTCTTTCTGCATATCCCGTTTCCGACCATCCAGGATGTGGATGCACTGCCGGATAAGGATCAGTTTGTTGAATGGCTCTCCGCCTATGACCTGATCGGCCTGCAGACCGAGGCCGATGTGGCCACGTGTTTTGAGGTGTTCCGCCGGATTGAGAGCACGGAGATCTTCAGCCATGGCCGCGTTGGCTATCAGGGCAAGATCGTTTCAATCGCCAGCTTCCCGATCGGTATTGATCCCGAAAGCTTTGTGCATACGGCCAAGCAACACGATGGTCGCGCGGCGGTAAACCTGCTGCCTGGTGATCAGTTTGTCCTGGGCATTGATCGCCTGGACTATTCCAAGGGCCTGCCCCAACGGATGGAAGGGTTCGGCGAATGGCTGAACCGACGGGGTGAGGGCGACCCGCGCGCCAGCTTTGTCCAGATCGCCACCCCCTCGCGTGAAGCGGTTGAGGCGTATCAGAACCTACGGGATGAGCTCGCCATGCTGGCGGGCAAGCAGAACGGCAGGCACTCCGCACTGGATTGGACACCGATCCGCTACATCAACAGCTATGTTGACCGGGACACGCTGGCCGGGCTCTACCGGGCCGCCGATGTCTGCCTGGTTACTCCACTGGCCGACGGCATGAACCTGGTGGCGAAGGAGTTCGTGGCCGCCCAGGACCCATCGGATCCGGGCGTGCTCGTCCTCTCACGTTTTGCCGGTGCAGCAGAGCAGCTGACCGAGGCGCTGATCGTGAACCCCTATGATATCGCCAGCATCGCCGATGCTATCGATCAGGGGCTGAAGATGCCCCGGGAAGAACGGGTTGAGCGCTATGAAGCGATGGCAGAGGTTGTCTTCGGGCAAACCGTGGATGCCTGGGCGCGCGACTTCATCAAGCGGCTGGAAGGTTTCCAGGCGGTCGGCAATATCGCGAATATCTCTCTAGTCAGCTAATCAGGCCCCTCAGGCCACAGCGGAAGATGGGTCAGCCTTAACCCGCGCTGCCTCATAGGCCGATAGATGCATTTCAAACAGCGTCTGCACATCGGCGGATATCTTCTTCGCGCGCTCACTATCCAATGGGATATCGGCGAGATCACCCTGAAGGGCCCGCCAATCATTGGTATCAATGCGAGATGACATGTAACGGCCGGCCTGCTGAACCCTTGGGTCCGTACTCTTCGCCCAATGCTTTGCCATCATCGCCGTGCCAAGACGCGAGCCCTGGACTACATAGCCAATGGCCAATGGATCGAGCGATCCCTGAACACCAGCCCGCCAACCAATATCGGCATCAGGGTGGCCCAAGGCACGTAAATCGCCCCTTAGATCATCGACCAGTTCTGGCACCAAGCTGACCGTTGGATCACTGGCGAGACCATCACGTTTAATGATCTGATTAAGGTGATCCATCACTGCATAGATCGTCATCATGAAGATTGAGAGATCCTGCCGAGTGGTTAGGTCTAAAGCGGCAAAGGTCTTATCGGCCTTGGCATGAATATCCGCCGTCTCTGCCCGCAAATGCTCTCGATATGAGGCTATATCCCGCGCCATCGAACCAAACCCCCGCCATGATTGTCACCGCCCGTTCCAGCGCAAAGAGCGGAGCGGGTGGTCGATCGGCGGGAAGTTTAGCAAGTTCTAATGGATTGCTAAATGCCCTACCCCGTTACGGGGCCATCCAACCTTCCGTGGGGATATAGGCCGCCTCTTGGCAGTGCTGGATTTCCGCCGCCATGGAGGTACGGAATGCGGCAATGTCAGCCGGGGGAATTGTCTCAACCTCTCTCGCATCAACATGGGTGGCTTGACGCAAACGGTCCTTCAGGCCCTGCGGCAGTACCCGCTTAACCAACCTATGCAGCTGTTTGTTCGACTTAAGCGCCGCGACAAAAGAATTGCGTGGCAGCAGGGATGGATTGCGTGCCGTCGCGTCACCCACCGGGCGGGATGGCAGGCCCAGAAACCCACTGACCTGGTCCAGGATGGCTTGCGGGTTGCTCAATTGATCATAGCTTAGAACCAAGAGGTCACCGCCAAACGCCGCATGGAACCGTGCCAGGTCACCGGCGACCTCACTACGTCGGCGGTGATAGAAAAGCGGATGGTAATGATCCGCCATCCGGTCTCCCTCTGCTGCGAGGGCGTCTGCGAAAGATAGTGGCTCCCACCCCTCACGAAGGGTGTGATTATATTCAGAGATGGCCCGATCAACCGGGTCACGAACCAGACAGATAAGCTTTACCCGCGCCTTCTGCCCATACTGCTTCAGCAACTCGCATGCTGGCTCATGCCAAAGGTAATCAGTGGAGGCATCAATCGCCCATTGATCGTCTTTGAGGTGCGGGAAGTTGGCCCGATAGGCCTGCTCATCACTGATCAACGTGTCGGCGAAGGCGTCACCGCCGGGCCCCGACCACTTGGTTTTCGCAAACTCAGTGAAAAATCGCGGCTCTTTCTCCACACCCAGCACGAACTCGGGGCGATTTCCGAGCCAATGGGCCAGCGAGGTTGTGCCAGCCTTTGGGGTTCCGATAATGGCCAGTAGTTGGTTCAAAACGAAGGAGCGCTCTCGTTTGTGACGGTCTCTTCATGCCTAACAAAGACAAAGAGACCGACCTAGCGATATTGGCCCTGCCATGGGCCATAACGGCGTGACGGTGATGTATGTTGGTCCCACAACGGCTCCGCGACAAGCTAGGCGGGCGTTTTCGCGGCGGTGGCGTGCTGGTCACCGGGCGCCTTGGGATTGCCCTCGCTAAATTTGGGCGAAACATCATCCTTGCCCGCCTTATCGGCGCTGAACAGTTTGGCATCGCCTCAACCTTCATCATTGCCCTGTCCTTCGTTGAGCTGCTCTCCGATCTAGGGCTGGAGAAGCTGGTTGTTCAGGATCGGCGGGGTGAAGACCCTCGGTTTATTGGCGCCATTCAGGGGCTCGCCCTACTGCGCGCAGCCCTGATATCAGTGCTACTGCTTGTCCTGGCAGGTCCAGCGGCAGCCCTGTTCAACCAGCCTGATCTGGTTTGGGCGTATCAGCTCTTTGCTATCCTGCCCCTGCTGCGCGGGGTTCTGCACCTTGATGTCTATCGACAGGAGCGGAGCTTACGGTACCAGGCCAATATCTTGCCGGAGAGTATCGGCGTCATTGTCTCGCTCTTGGCGTTGTGGCCGTTATCCCTATGGCTTGGTGACTTCCGCATTGTGTTGGTGATCTTCGCGATTGAGATCGCGATCTACGCAATCGGCACCCATCTAACGGCAGAACGACGATTTAACATTGGCTGGGATACATCAATTCTGAAGCACAGCCTTCGCTTTGGTTTGCCGCTCATTGCCTCCGGCTTCTTGACCTTCCTCGCCTTGCAAGGGGATCGGGTGATCGTCGCCAACCAGTTCAACGCGGTAGAGCTTGGCCTCTTCAGCGCCGCATTGGTTCTGGGCATGACCCCGTTTCTGGTGCTGATCCGGATCTCAAACAGCCTGCTGCTGCCGCTATTCTCTGAGTTGCGGGATGATCCCGCTGCCATGGCTGGCCGCATTTGGAAGGCCATTGCCTGCCTGGCAGCCATGGCACTGGCGGCCAGTATCGGTGCCTGGCTCTTAGGGTCACCTATATACCAGCTGGTTTATGGGAAGGACTTCGCCACCGGTGCTGCACTCCTGCTGCCTGTGGTTCTGATCTTTGCGTGCCGTTTTGCCCGCTCTGCCATGACAACGGCGAGCCTAGCCCTGGGGCGTACCCAGGACATTATGTGGGCCAATATGACGAGGGTGATCGCATTGCCTGTCGCCTTCTACTGGATCACCCAGAAGGGCGGCTCGATAGAAGACCTCTTAATGATCGCGCTTGTTGGTGAGGTTGCAGCCTACATCCTAGCGATGGCTCTGCTGACGATGCGCCTTAGACAGCGCTGACAGTCAGACAACAAAAAACCGCCAGTAAAAACTGACGGCTTAAGCGGAAAATATAGGGTGATCCTAAATCAGCGCGGTTACCGATGGGTTTGGGCAACCTGGCAGCGACCGACTTTCCCACGCCTTAAGACGCAGTATCATAGGCGCTAAGAGGTTTCACGGCCGAGTTCGGGATGGGATCGGGTGTTTCGCTCTTGCTAGAGCCACCAGGTTGCCCAAAACCATTCGGTTACGCGCTAATTCTAGTGTCTGGTTGATCAACCAGTGCGATGTTCTGATTAATACCATGAACATCATCGTAAGTGGACGCGGGCTTTAATCGAGATCAAGCCCTCGAGCGATTAGTACAGCTTAGCTTCACGTGTTGCCACGCTTCCACACGCTGCCTATCAACGTGGTGGTCTTCCACGACTCTCAACGATACCTGGTTTTGAGGACGGCTTCCCGCTTAGATGCTTTCAGCGGTTATCCGGTCCATACATAGCTACTCGGCTGTGCCACTGGCGTGACAACCGATCCACCAGAGGTACGTCCATCCCGGTCCTCTCGTACTAGGGACAGATCCTCTCAAGTATCAACACCTACGGCAGATAGGGACCGAACTGTCTCACGACGTTCTAAACCCAGCTCACGTACCTCTTTAAACGGCGAACAGCCGTACCCTTGGGACCTGCTCCAGCCCCAGGATGAGATGAGCCGACATCGAGGTGCCAAACACCGCCGTCGATGTGGACTCTTGGGCGGTATCAGCCTGTTATCCCCGGAGTACCTTTTATCCGTTGAGCGATGGCCCTTCCACGCGGGACCACCGGATCACTATGACCGACTTTCGTCTCTGTTCGACTTGTGAGTCTCACAGTCAGGCAGGCTTATGCCATTGCACTCGAAGACCGATTTCCGACCGGCCTGAGCCTACCATCGCGCGCCTCCGTTACTCTTTGGGAGGCGACCGCCCCAGTCAAACTACCCACCATACAGGGTCCCAGACCCGGGTTCACGGGCCATGGTTAGACGACAGAAGCAACAAGGGTGGTATTTCAAGGATGGCTCCACGAAAGCTGGCGCTATCGCTTCAAAGCCTCCCACCTATCCTACACATGTCACCTCTGGCGCCACTGTAAAGCTATAGTAAAGGTTCACGGGGTCTTTCCGTCTGACCGCAGGACCCCCGCATCTTCACGGGGAATTCAATTTCGCTGAGTTGATGTTGGAGACAGTGGGGAAGTCGTTACGCCATTCGTGCAGGTCGGAACTTACCCGACAAGGAATTTCGCTACCTTAGGACCGTTATAGTTACGGCCGCCGTTTACTGGGGCTTCAATTCAAGGCTCTCACCTCTCCTTTTAACCTTCCAGCACCGGGCAGGCGTCAGACCCTATACGTCGTCTTGAGACTTCGCAGAGTCCTATGTTTTTAGTAAACAGTCGCCACCCCCTGGTCTGTGCCCCCCACACGCGGTTGCCCGCGCATAGGGCCCCCTTCTCCCGAAGTTACGGGGGCAATTTGCCGAGTTCCTTCAACATCATTCTCTCAAACNCCTGGGTATACTCTACCAGTCCACCTGTGTCGGTTTAGGGTACGGTTTATACGGTGGAGCTATTTCCTGGACGTCCTTCGCAGCCCATCCAATCCGATAAGGATGAACTACAGCTAGACGCCGTCACTACCACCAAGTTCAGGAATATTAACCTGATTCCCATCGACTACGCTTTTCAGCCTCGCCTTAGGGGCCGACTAACCCTGCGCGGAATAGCCTGGCGCAGGAACCCTTGGACTTTCGGCGGGCATGTTTCTCACATGCCTTATCGCTACTCATGTCAGCATTCTCACTTCTGATATCTCCAGGCAACCTCACGGTTACCCTTCGCAGACTTACAGAACGCTCCGCTACCATCTCCAAAAGGAGATCCGCAGCTTCGGTGTATGGCTTGAGCCCCGGTACATCTTCGGCGCAGGACGACTTATTTAGATCAGTGAGCTATTACGCTTTCTTTAAAGGATGGCTGCTTCTAAGCCAACCTCCTGATTGTCTTGGTCTTCCCACATCCTTTCCCACTTAGCCATAACTTTGGGACCTTAGCTGGCGGTCTGGGCTGTTTCCCTCTTGTCCTTGGACCTTATCACCCAAGGACTGTCTGCCGTGCTTTACTCAACGGTATTCGGAGTTTGGTTAGGTTTGGTAAGGCTCGCGCCCCCCTAGCCCATCCAGTGCTCTACCCCCGTTGGTCACCACACGACGCGCTACCTAAATAGCTTTCGCGGAGAACCAGCTATTGCCGAGTTTGATTGGCCTTTCACCCCTAGCCACAGGTCATCCCGTTCTTTTTCAACAGAAGTGGGTTCGGTCCTTCAGTGCGTGTTACCGCACCTGCAACCTGCCCATGGCTAGATCACTCGGCTTCGGGTCTAATACAACTAACTCAATCGCCCTATTCAGACTCGCTTTCGCTACGCCTCCACCTACCGGCTTAAGCTTGCTAGGTATACTAAGTCGCTGACCCATTATACAAAAGGTACGCCGTCACCCCACAAGGGGGCTCCGACTGATTGTAGGCATCCGGTTTCAGGAACTGTTTCACTCCCCTTATCGGGGTGCTTTTCACCTTTCCCTCACGGTACTGGTTCACTATCGGTCGCATGCGAGTACTTAGGCTTGGAGGGTGGTCCCCCCACGTTCAGACAGGGTTTCACGTGCCCCGCCCTACTCGAGGACCTGACCTTTGCTTACCCGTACGGGCCTATCACCCTCTATGGGTCGCCTTTCCAGACGATTTCGGTTGCTCAAGTCAGGCCACTGGCCTGGTCCGCGTTCGCTCGTCACTACTAGCGGAGTCTCGGTTGATGTCCTTTCCTCCGGGTACTGAGATATTTCAATTCCCCGGGTTTGCCTCCCTCACCTATGAATTCAGTGAGGGATAACCTTACGGTTGGGTTGCCCCATTCGGATATCTTCGGATCAAAGTTTGTTCGCAACTCCCCGAAGCTTTTCGCAGCGTACCACGTCCTTCATCGCCTGCATGCGCCAAGGCATCCACCAGATGCCCTTCCAGACGCTTGATCTCAGCCCACGCCCACGCACGATGATAGTCACGGTATCCCCTGATGTCGGTCAGGGGCGCTTAACCATCGACGCGTCTGGGCTACGATCAGCATTCAGACACTAGAATCTCTACAATGATCATCAGGTTGCCTACACCAAAAGCGAGGTGCGGTTTCCACGATAAGAGTTGCCTAAGTGAGCCCCTCAAACCGCGCATCTGCCAGTTTTGACCCTAGTTCCGCAGAACCAATAGCGGGACAACTTTGCGATGCGATCATCGAAGTGATGTTTGGTTCGTCTTTTATATCCAGCAGATGAATCCATCTCCTGGCGTCAACTATGACGAACCGATCACCCTATATACAATTTCCAACAACGAGTGGTTGAGGCCGGAGCCTCGAACCTGCGCCGGACGTCTTACAGACATCTGACGAAACTCTCAAATGATAACAACCAATGTTATGAGCAGATGGTGGAGCCTAGCGGGATCGAACCGCTGACCTCCTGCGTGCAAAGCAGGCGCTCTCCCAGCTGAGCTAAGGCCCCATCTGGAACCGGCGCAACGAACTAAAAGAGATTAGCGAACCTAATCTACCGAATGTCGCGCCGATAAAATCTGGTGGGCCTGGGAAGACTTGAACTTCCGACCTCACGCTTATCAAGCGCGCGCTCTAACCAACTGAGCTACAAGCCCGGATACCCATGACGATGGACCCACACTTAGGATCCGAGCGAACACGTAAAACGGCTCGCCACGCCTTTAAGGTACCTATCACTCAATGGTTGTTTGCTGTGCGTCTTCTCAACTCGGAAAACCAGACCTTACGGTCGATCCCGAGGAGATACGGAGCCGGCGACCTAACAGTCGCGGGATATCCTGATTACTTGCCAAGCTTCCTTAGAAAGGAGGTGATCCAGCCGCAGGTTCCCCTACGGCTACCTTGTTACGACTTCACCCCAGTCGCTGACCCTACCGTGGTCGGCTGCCTCCTAAAAGGTTAGCGCACCGGCTTCGGGTAGAGCCAACTCCCATGGTGTGACGGGCGGTGTGTACAAGGCCCGGGAACGGATTCACCGTGGCATGCTGATCCACGATTACTAGCGATTCCAACTTCATGCCCTCGAGTTGCAGAGGACAATCCGAACTGAGACGGTTTTTGGAGATTAGCTTGGGGTTGCCCCTTCGCTGCCCACTGTCACCGCCATTGTAGCACGTGTGTAGCCCAGCCCATAAGGGCCATGAGGACTTGACGTCATCCCCGCCTTCCTCCGGCTTATCACCGGCAGTCCCATTAGAGTGCCCAACTAAATGCTGGCAACTAACAGTAAGGGTTGCGCTCGTTGCGGGACTTAACCCAACATCTCACGACACGAGCTGACGACAGCCATGCAGCACCTGTCACCGGTCCAGCCGAACTGAAGAAATACGTCTCCGTAAATCGCGACCGGGATGTCAAGAGCTGGTAAGGTTCTGCGCGTTGCTTCGAATTAAACCACATGCTCCACCGCTTGTGCGGGCCCCCGTCAATTCCTTTGAGTTTTAATCTTGCGACCGTACTCCCCAGGCGGTGTGCTTAACGCGTTAACTTACGCCACCGAACAGTAAACTGCCCGACGGCCAGCACACATCGTTTACGGCGTGGACTACCAGGGTATCTAATCCTGTTTGCTCCCCACGNTTTCGCGCCTCAGCGTCAGAAATTGGCCAGTGTGCCGCCTTCGCCACCGGTGTTCTTCCTAATATCTACGAATTTCACCTCTACACTAGGAATTCCACACACCTCTCCAATTCTCAAGACTACCAGTATCAAAGGCAGTTCCGGGGTTGAGCCCCGGGCTTTCACCTCTGACTTAATAGTCCGCCTACACGCCCTTTACGCCCAGTAATTCCGAACAACGCTCGCCCCCTCCGTATTACCGCGGCTGCTGGCACGGAGTTAGCCGGGGCTTCTTCTACGGCTACCGTCATCATCTTCACCGTTGAAAGAGCTTTACAACCCGAAGGCCTTCATCACTCACGCGGCATGGCTGGATCAGGGTTTCCCCCATTGTCCAATATTCCCCACTGCTGCCTCCCGTAGGAGTCTGGTCCGTGTCTCAGTACCAGTGTGGCTGATCTTCCTCTCAGAACAGCTACCAATCGTCGACTTGGTGGGCCGTTACCCCACCAACTATCTAATTGGACGCGGGCTCATCTCTGAGCGATAAATCTTTCTCCCGAAGGACGTATTGGGTATTAGCTACCGTTTCCAGTAGTTATTCCCAACTCAAAGGTAGATTCCCACGTGTTACTCACCCGTGCGCCACTCACCCGAAGGTGCGTTCGACTTGCATGTGTTAGGCCTGCCGCCAGCGTTCGTTCTGAGCCAGGATCAAACTCTCAAGTTTGATGCGCCAGTTTCAAAAAGTTTAAAAACCGAAGTCTTTAAATTTTATCGCTGACGTTTGGCTCAAGTCATCTTGTCGTTTCTCAAAAAACAAACAAGGGTTTGCTTGGCTATTAATATAACAAGCATCCCAAGAAGATTTCTGAATGAGACCAGAGACTTGGCTGATGTTTGCCTGGCAAAAACCTAGGCCACGATCATCAAGCCGCCGGCCGCGTATCTCCTCGAAGATGCACAGCACTTCACGATGTCCAACAACGAACAATCTCAAAAACAACAATGAGAAGGTCACGACCCACTCGAACCGGGATCGGTCGAGCAGAATAACCAAACTGTCTTGGAGACTGCAACCCTAAATCAGCGTCGCTGACTTTTTGGATTGAGCGCCCGGCGTTTCCGTCGGGGCGAGCGGTGGTATAGGCCCCTGCCGTCGGCATGTCAAAGGTAAAAATGATCAAAGATGCATTTTTTTTGAATCGCCGTCGGCAACCGTCCCAAGGTGCCGCCCACAACCATTATATAAAGCAAGGGAACGCCCCAACAAGGGGTCAGCACCATCCAAATGGGCAAGGCTTGGGGTCAACGAATCCGATTCGCCCAGTTTTGCACCCGCGAGCAATCCCATGGTCCCTGGCTTTGATTTTTTGGCCAGCAGCACCGACGGCCTTATCCACGAGCATTCACAAGGGACAACGGCGAGGAAGGCCCAGCCGCCTAGCCCGCTAAATCCCTAAGGCCCGGGCCAAATTTTGACGACTGCTCACAAACTCTGTAAGACAGCGCCGCTTAATCCGGTGGAAAGGTGGGTTTTAACCAAGCTTTTAGCCGAATTATATATGTTGACACTTACGGGGCCCGGCTTAAACCTGCTGGGGTAACGTCACAGATATAGCGGGTCTTAGAGTTCTATATCCCTATATCTTGATTAAAGGTCTGGCAGACCCCACTAAGTTTGGTGGTGTTGTCAGGATAGTTGATCAGCGCTAACAACGCGTTTTGGTACATCGCAAGCGGCCTGCCTTTGAGCAATCCCCCCGCATTTAAGAGCCGCTGCGACCCGATTGGTTGGTTTCTATGAAGTTTCGCCCCCTGCCCACTGTGAGCTTGTGCTGTTGTGCTGTTGGCTTCGCCGCGATTGGCGCCAACGGCCTACCACCAGGCGCACAAGCACCAGCAGAGGCGCGCGAGAGTGTTGTCTGGGATCTGCCAGAGCACGATGAACCACTGGCCATGATCTCCCGCCCCGATGTGGATGTGACTGAGATTGGTGAGGGCCCCTTTGAGGTTGCCGCCCTCCATAGCGGTCAACCGGTCGATGTGAGCTTTGGCGCTGACTTCCTTACCGATGGACCATCCACGCTAAGTGCTATGGCTGAGGCGCTCACTGAAGTGCTGCCTAGCCTGAATGCACAGCCGCTCGGCCTACTTGATGATCAGGTGCCTGACATCCTCAGCCCGGACATGGTGGTGCCAAACGCGAAGCCAACGGCGGCTGAGACAGTCGCTGCACTGGCCAAGAACCTCGCGGATAATGAGCCAGGCGACCGGCTGATTGAGCGCGCGGTTAAAGTTGGCAGCGGCGATACGCTGATGAAGCTTCTGGTTGGTGAGGCGGTGCCGCGCCAGGAAGCGCATGAGGCAATCGACGCCCTGCGTGAGCATTATAATCCACGTCGCCTGCGTGTTGGTCAGACCTTCTCAGTACTGTTTGAGCCTGAGATGGGCCCACAGGGCATCAAGCCAACCTTTGTTGGCCTGCGCATCAATCCCGATCTGGACCAGCGGGTCGAAGTTTCCCGCGGCGATGATGGTGGCTTCCAAGCAGAGCTGCATGAGCGCCAGTTCGAAATGGTCTCTAGCTGGGCCATGGCGAAGATCGAGGGCAATATGATGTCCTCCGGTCGCAATGCCGGTGTCCCATCCGGTGTCTTGGCCGAAGTGATCCGCGCCTTCTCTTACGATGTCGACTTCCAGCGCGATCTGCAGCCTGGTGATCGCTTCATCGTTCAGTATGAGCAGAAGATGTACGAAGACGGCCGCGTCACCGGCGCTGGCAACCTTCGTTATGCAGCCCTGATCATTGGCGAGCGCCGCCTAGAGGTGTTCCGCCATCAGTTCGCTGACGGCACCCTCGAATACTACAATAGCGACGGCAATAGCGTGCGTAAGGCACTGCTGCGGACCCCGGTTGAGGGCGCACGCATCTCCTCCCGCTATGGAATGCGCCGCCACCCAATTCTTGGCTATTCCAAGATGCACCGCGGCGTTGACTTCGCTGCGCCACGTGGCACCCCAATCTATGCCGCCGGTGATGGTGTGGTTGAGCGTTCCGGCCGGTTCGGCGCCTATGGCAAGTATGTCCGGGTGCGTCATGGCGGTTCCATGGCCACGGCCTATGCCCACATGCATCGGATCGCTAAAGGCATCAAGCCAGGCACCCGCGTGCGTCAGGGTCAGATCATTGGCTATGTCGGGTCCACCGGTCGTTCCACCGGCCCGCACCTCCATTATGAGGTCTTGGTCAATGGCAGCCAGGTGAACCCGCTGTCGATCGAGCTACCGGTTGGTAAGGCCCTTGCAGGCATGGAGCGGCAGCGCTTCGATGCCATGGCTGAGGCCGTGCGCCGGGAAGCCCAGGACGTGGCCACCAGCCGTGGCTTCGGCATCCAGCTGGCGCAAGTCGCCGAGTAATCGAATTTCATTGAAGCTGTAGGGGTTTGAGGCCCTTAAGGGGTTGCCATCTTGCGTGGCGGCTCACCCTTGGCCTTACGGCAATCATCGGCAGAGGGTGGCGGCAAAAGCTTCACATCCGGCTTCTTGCCGTCCTCAACCCAGTCCAGCACCGCGCCAAAGTTGAAGCGCTCCTCCGTCACTGAGTTGATGGAGACCATCAAACGCCTGGATAAGGTGCGGAGGCTATCGGCCATCCCGCTATCGTCGAGCAGAACCGCGTGATAGCTGATGAGGCTATCCAGCCCCTTACGCAGCGTTGGACGGGCATCCTCCAACCGGCGGCGCACATCCTCACGAAGGCAGGGGTCGGCCTCTTCGCCGCCGGCAACGACGGTCGCCAAATCATCCTGAAGCTCGCCAGCAGCCTCAATCGCCGCATTGATGCGCTTCAGGCCACCACGCCTAATCATGCGATAGAATGGGCCCATCAGGCCGGAGGGGGCTTTACCTGGGGGATTGTCAGCGATGGCTTTAAGCGCGCTAACCGTCTCGGTTAGGTGGCGGGCCACGGGTTCAAAATCATTAGAAGGTGGCAGGCGCAAATCGTCATCGGACAAACCACGACCAAAACCAAACCGATCTAACATCCTTGAACAACACCATGAGCTACGAAATGGGTAAGCGGCGATAACCGCTTATCCAATCATAGAAGGCTAATGTGAAAGCCTACAGGGCAACCGCCGCCAAAGCTGGCGCGGCTAGTTTAGTGGTGATCGGTGGCGTCATCATCGGTTGGGCGGCTGGAGACCTTCGCCACGGCGCGCTCCTTCTCCTCTTCAGAGATCGGCACGACGGTGTCATCGCCATCGGCCTCACGCGGCCCTTCCGAATTGACGATATAGGCTGGCGGTGCGGTGCCGTCCTTGAGCTCGCCGAAATACATCGTCTGATGCGGGAATGGGATTTCGATGTTGTGCTCATCAAAGCGCAGCTTCGCCAGGCGAAGATAGGCTCGCTTCACCGACCATTGCATCATTGGTGCGGTCTTCAGGCGGCCCCGAATGACAACCGCGCTGTCGCCCAGCTCGTTCACCCCGAAGATGGCAATCGGCTCAAGGATGTTGGGGCCGTGATCAGGATCGGCCTGAAGCTCCTCACCGATCCGCTCCATCAGCGCCATCACCTCATCAACATTCTCGCGGTAGGCGACGCCCATATCGATCACGGCATAGCCAAACTCGCGGCTGAAGTTCTTCACCGAGGCAACCTCAGAGAACGGCACGATATGGACCGTCCCGCTTAAATCCCTCAGGCGAATGGTGCGCAGATTGATCTTCTCAACCGTACCGCCATGGCTGCCGGTGTCGATGTAATCGCCGACCGAGACCTGATCCTCGATCAGGATAAACAGACCCGTAATCACATCCTGCACCAGCTTTTGAGAGCCGAAACCAACGGCGACACCGACGATACCGGCACCGGCGAGCAGCGGTGCGATATTCACCCCAATCTCAGATAAGAAGATCAGACCAACCACCACGGCCAACACGCCGGAGAAAACGGTACGGATCAGCGGCAGCAGCGTGCGCAGCCTGGCCGCCCGCTCAAGATGGCCAACCTTGCCCTCCAGCTTCTGTAGCTTGCGCTCAATGGCACTGCTGACCAGCTCCCAAACCGCGACCGCGATAAGGCTGATGATCAGCAACGAAACCAAGCTACGGATCAGGCCGAGGCCGCCGCTGGATAAGAGCCAGGCAGCAAAGTCGGTGCCCCAGGTGCTGAGCACACCAAGAACAACGCCAATCCAGATAATGCCGCCAAAGATTGCCTTCAGTGCCGGCAGGTAGCGGTTGGCCCGCACCTCAAGATTGGGCAGGCCGTCGGATAAATCCTTCGGAATAGCGAACAGCCGCTCAAGCAATCTGGTTTTAAGCCGGGTCACAAGGAAGCCAAGGCCAACCAGGATGACGGTCTGGGCACTGGCAAAGGCGAGGAACCTGAACTGTCCCGTATGTTCGAGCGACCAGGTGCCGAACACCAGCACCACATAGAAGATCGCAAAGATATGCCAAAGATCGGCCACCCAGATCTGAAGCACCCTCAGGGCATTGCGCTTCTTATCCTTCTCAGCCGCCGGGGCGGGTTCAGTGCTGGCGGTGACTGCCGGTTGATCATCGCCATCGCCCAGACCCGGGAGCACATCCTGGTTCTCATCCTCACCATCGGTTTCTGACTTGCGATAGCCGAGGCCACGGATCCAATCCTCAACNGATTGTTGGTTCTGCAGGATGATCAGGATCACCATGATGGCGACCAGTAACCCGACGAGCTTGTTCCAGGTGACATATCCCTCGGCCGGCATGCCGTTGACGGCGAACAGGCCACCAATGAAATGCCCATAGATCGCGACGATGGCGATCCGGCGGCCCCAAATATAGAGATAGCGCGCCGTCTCCTCCGAAATCGGCAGGACCCTTAAGGTCTCCTCCTTCGGTGCCAAGACCGCCTTCAACACGGCGATGGCTGCCCGGCTCATAATCGTTGCGATGACGAGCACGAAGACGATCAGCAAGGTCCGTGGGGCAGGGTCCAAAACCTCCAGCGTGATGCGCGCCGCCGTTGCCGCCGCCGCGATCACCAGTAGGTCCATAATCAGGAAAGAGACCGAGGCAAGGCCACGGCGCAGGGCCTCACGACCCACGCGCGGCATCGCCTTGGCGCGGAGGCGCTTGGTGAACAGATTGGCCAGGTAGCCGGTGGTCAGGCCAATTGCCGCCACGGTGCCGAGCACACTTAAGAAGGTAACCAGCCGATTGAACTTCTCTTGCTCACCAACCGCCAACACATCGACAAACCACGACAGAAGCTTGGGCAGATTGGCGAAGAGGGCCGCGAAATTGGCCAGCTGATCGCCAATGGCGGCGACCGCCTTGGCCGCCGTATCAACAAGTGAGCCACCGAGGGCATCCAACCCTTCACTAATGTCGGAGGAGACAATGGCGGCGTCCTGATTGACCTCCTCGGCCAGTGTTTCCGGGCTCTCCACCGCCTCGGCCGGGGTTGCCCCACCCGCATCTTCACCACGGATGGTTTCAAGCTGCTGGATCAACTCATCACGCTGCGCCGGGTCCTGCAGGACGGTCAGCAGGCTATCGATGGCCGTGTCCGATGGTGCCTCAGCGTCTTGGGCGAGTGCATTTCCGGCCAAACCAGCAACGGCAAAAGCAAGGGTGACGACCAGCAAGAGGCCAGCAATCAACTGGGCAGGACGATGGGCGGCAAGCATGAAACGGACCATGGCATTCAGTGAGGAAATTGGATGGCGGGCACCCCTGACAGGCGCCAATCCGGTGATAACACGGGCGCCAGCGTAGCCGTAGTTGGCACGCTGTCAAACATACCGTTGCCTGCAGTTTTCGATGGCGGGCTTAAGGGGGTTTTAAGCCTCGATAAGCAAGATGGGGAAACAACAACCAAATCCAGTGGACAGGCTTGGCCATTTTCTGCGGGCAGCACCCGACACCAAACACTGAGAATTGGGCCGCAATAGCCGCCGCAATAGGTAATGAGGGTGACGGTGTTACAAGGCGATTTGCGCCATCTTACCGATGCGCCATCACAGCAGCAGTTCGAGGGGGCCGCGTCAGCACAGGCTTGGCGGGCCACCCAACCGCCGCCGCTGCCACACGCCAACAACACTGGTGTTGTCGATGGCGCGCAGAGCCAACGCCTGTGCGTCATTGAGGATGATATCGGCCTCGCCGGTGTACTGGTGAAGGCGGCATCCTCCCTCGGTTTTGAAACATCGACGATTAATGACGAGGCGCAATGGCAGGCCAACCGGCATGAGCCGAGCCCAGCGATCCTGGTCCTCGATCTAAACCTTGGCTTCACTAACGGCCTCGATTGCCTGGAGCAGCTGGTGGCCGATGGCTTCCAGGGGCCGGTCATTCTGATCAGCGGCTGCGATGATCGCGTCTTCCGGTTCAGTGAGCGGATCTGCGTCGATCTCGGTGCCAATATCATCGCCAGCCTGAACAAGCCGTTCTCGACCAAGAGCTTCCTTGAGGCGCTAAAGCCCCTGCGCCAACGGGCACCGGCGGTGTCGCAAGAGCAGTATCGAAACTCCATCGCCGCTCAAGAGTTCGTCCCCTTTGTTCAGCCGATCACCGACCTGCAATCCGGCGGCATCACGGATATTGAGCTGTTGGCAAGGTGGCAGCATCCGGAGCGGGGCCTCGTCTCCCCCGGCCAGTTCATCCCCAGTGTTGAGCGGCTGGGCCTGATGCCCAATCTAAGCCTTAGCCTGTTGCGGCAGGCGATTATCGCGCTTCGTGATCTGCCACCCATCACCCAGACCGGGGGGGCAGAAGCGCCCGCCCCTCAAAACCAACCGGTTGATAGCGCACCGTCCAAGCTGCTGACCCTCTCGCTCAACGTCTCCCCCTCCTGCCTTTTGGTGCCCGGGTTCAGCGACCAGTTGCTAGAGACCATCAGCGATGCCGGCGGCACGCCGGAGCAGATTAAGATTGAGCTGACCGAGGCGGTCGCCTTTGCGGGGATTGAACGGATACGCCATGTGCTAACCCGCCTGCGTATCGCGGGCTTACGCATCTCAATCGATGATTTCGGTACTGGCTATTCCTCGCTCAGCGCCCTGCATGAATTGCCGTTTAGCGACCTTAAGATCGACCGCAGCTTTGTGATGCGCATGCTGAACGACGCGGAGGCCGACACGATTGTCCGCTCTCTAATCAAGCTGGCCCATAATTTGGGCCTGGAGGTGGTTGGTGAGGGGATTGAGAGTGAGGCGATCTTGACCGCCCTAAAACGCCGCCACTGCGACCGGGGGCAGGGGTTCCATATTGCCAAACCCATGCCGATCGCGGCCCTCGCCGACCGGCTGAACGATACGGATAAAGCGGCTGAAACCCCCGGCGGGGATAGCGCCGAAACGGGCTGAAAGCCCCCGCCATTGCATTCTGCAAGCAATCCGCAATTTTGAAACTTTTTGCTTCGCCGACCTGGCCAAACCCGCTACAACTCTTTGCGAGGTTTAGTCACGGGGGGCGTGACGGGGCGCCAACTGCCCCACCTAATGTAATTTGGCGTTTATGAATCTGGGTCGTTGGGCGCGCATGGCGCGTGAGACATCGGGCCTGTTGTGACGCACTAAAGCGAGTGGATTAAACTATGTCAGGGACAATTCCAGGTGGTCTGTTTGACCCCGTTGATGGCGGTTTAAATTTGAGCCCCAGCGAAGCGCAGCTGGTTGACCAAATTCTAGAAGGCTTGGGCATCAGCGAGTAGCAACTAAATTCGGAAAATTTACTTGTTGTAGGCGAGGGCGAGCAGTTTGGGCTTTACACAACTCCCAATACCACTGCGAGCCTTGAGTTCGTGCTATTCGAGGTCGACGGCACTAGAGTTACGCTTAGTAATACAGGCAATACACCTGCGATCTATATTAGCGGTGATGGCGCAAACGAAGCCGTAATCTCCGGGATCGTGGATGCCTACGCAGGCGGCGGTAACGATGTCACTGTTTATGTGAACAACCAAGTAGTGAGCTCCCCCAATGCTGTTGCTCGGGTCGACGGTGATGCCGCCCTCGCTAATCTTTACGGCAACCAGGGTGATGATCAGCTCAGCGGCGGCGTTGGTGTTGAGGCGCTCTATGGCGGTCAGGGCGCCGATACGGTCATTGATGGCGGCTCCAACGCCAGCTTTGGTAATAAGGGTGACGATCTGGTCGTTGGCTCTGACAGCGATGACGTCCTGTACGGTAACCAGGACATCGATGTCCTTAGTGGTGGCGCGGGTGATGACACCCTGTTCGGTGGTCAGGGCCAAGACGCGCTCACCGGCGGTGCCGGTGACGACCTGCTGGTCGGTGGTAAAGGTGAAGACACCTATGTCTATCTCGGCGGTGGTGAAGGCAATGACGTGGTCAATGGCTTTGTTATCGGCGAAGATGTGATCCAAGTGACCTCGTCGGTGGCGGGTGATACGGCGACGCTGCAGGCCAGCGGCATCACCGATACCCCCGATGGCGCGCTCGTCAGTTTCGCCGATGGCACCACGGTGACCCTGGAAGGTGTTAGCGCCCAAGACGTGCTCGACAATTTCGATAGTGTCTTCAGCATCGTCTAGTTATTGTGATTAGCGCGGTGCTAATAACCGCAAATTAAGCCAAGTATTCTAAAGGGGGCGCGGAAAAGCAGCCCCCTTTTCTTTTGCATGATTTTTCGACAATCAAATTTACAGAAACCCAGTAATCAAGAATTTCTGTGTTCCAATTAATTGAACTGGCCACACGCATAGCGCGTGAATAATCGCAAAATATCTAAGCCCCTCAGGGGGTAAGGAAAAAATAGTAAATTGGTTTGCGCCACCCATAGGCAGGTTTTATAATCCGGCCACCGCGCTGAAAATCTTCGGTGACTTGTCCCGTTGGTGCCATTCGGTACCGACTCTCCTTTACTTGTGGAAGGCGCCCTATTTCGTGCTGCTTCGTTTGATTACACGCCGGCTTCTTTTTAGCCTTTATACCTTACTCGCCGTCGCAATATTCGTGTTTATAGTGGCGGAAACACTTCCCGGCAGTGCAGCACAAGCAATGCTTGGCCAGTCCGCCACCCCAGAGACAGTCGCCGCCCTGGAGCGGGAGCTGGGCCTCGATCAACCGGCGATCTACCGGTTCTTCTACTGGCTCACCAATATGCTGCAGGGTGATTTCGGGATCAGCTACTCAACCCGCACACCGGTGGTTGACCAGCTGGCACTCCGCTTACCGCCGACCCTGATGCTCGGTGGCCTCGTCACCATCATCGCCGTGCCTACCGCCCTATTGCTCGGCCTGATCTGCGCGATTAAGCCTGGCACCATCATCGACCGGGGCATCAACACCCTGGCGCTCTGCCTGATCTCAATCCCGGACTTCCTGCTCGCCACCTTGTTGGTGGTTGGCTTTGCCGTGACCTTGCAATGGTTACCGGCCATCTCGAGCGTCACACCGGATATGAGTACGGTAGAGGTGTTGCGAGCCCTGGCGCTGCCGGCCGCAACGCTGGCCCTGATCGTGATTGCACCGATGGTGCGGATGACCCGGAACGCGGTCATTAACGTCCTTAGCCAACCATCGATTGAGATGGCGATGCTGAAAGGTGTACCGCCACGCCGGATCATCATGCACCACGCCCTGCCAAACGCGCTGGGCCCGATCGTCAATGTGATCAGCATCAACCTCGCCTATCTGTTGAGCGGGGTGATCATCGTCGAATTCGTCTTTGCCTATCCGGGCGTGGCGAAGTTCATGGTGGATGGCGTTGCCTCCCGGAACATGCCGGTTGTACAGGCCTGCGCCATCTTCTTCTGTACCGTTTACATCGGTCTCAACTTGTTCGCGGATGTGGTGGCCATGGTGGCCAACCCACGACTGCGGCACCCGAAATAGGCTGGAGCGACCATCATGACTAAAATCGCACGGCCTGAAGATGCCCAACCGCCCGAAGAGGCAAGCCAAACCGGCGCGGTCGAAATCGATCCCGTCATGGCGGTGGAGCCAAAGCGCCCGCTGCTGCAACGCATCCCGAACTTTGGGCTGCTCGGCTGGCTAGGCATCGCCATTCTGACCTTCTGGACCTTTATCGCCATCTTCGGCCCCGCCCTCGCCCCCTACGGTGAGAGTGAGATTGTCGATGGCTCAATGGCCTTCTCAGAATTCGGTGAGATCGGTGCATTCGGTCTCGATTATCTGGGCCGGGATGTCCTGTCCCGCCTAATGTATGGCACCCGGACGACCCTTGGCTTGGCGCTTGCCGCCACCATCATCGCCTTTGTTGTGGGCGGTGGCCTCGGCATCATGGTTGCCATTATTGGCGGCCAGGTTGAGAACATCACTAGTCGCTTCATCGACGCTATCGTGTCCTTCCCGGCGATCATGCTGGCCCTGGTCATTATTTCCGCCATCCCGACCGCGGATTGGCGCCAAGACTTTGGCCTCTTCAGTGTGGACATTACGGGCAGTGTCCTGGTGTTGATTGCCCTGGTGATCACCGTAGGCCTGATTGAGGGCGCGCGGGTTTACCGGATTGCCCGGGCCCTGGCCCAGGACATCATGGCGATGGATTTCGTTGAGATTTCCCTTGCCCGTGGTGAGAGCAAGATGTGGGTCTTGTGGAATGAGATCATGCCTAATTCTCTGGTCCCACTATCGACCGAGTTTGGCCTGCGCTTCACCTATTCCATCCTGCTATTGAGCGGCCTTAGCTTCCTTGGCCTTGGGGTGCAACCACCCTTTGCCGATTGGGGCGTGATGGTGCGTGAGAACACCCTCGGCCTGACCTTTGCGCCGCATACCGTGCTGCTGCCCGCCATCGCCATTTATACGGTGACCCTGGCCGTGAACTTCCTGGTTGATTGGAACGTCGCGCGCAGCAACGAAAACATCTCTGACGAGTTGGTGAAGTAAATGGCTTCTGATACCGCTGACCTTAACACCGACACGTCGGCCAAAACTGGGCCGCTCCTCTCTATCAAGGATTTACGCCTTGGGACCGTGCCGAACCGCGGCCGGAGTAAGGCGATCCTGCACGGCATTACGATTGATGTGCAGCCCGGTGAGGTTGTTGCCCTGATCGGTGAATCTGGCGCTGGTAAGTCGACCATCGGCCTTGCCACCCTCGGCTATGTTCGCCCGGGCTGTGAGATCACCGGCGGCGAAATCATGTTCCGCGGCACCGACATCCTGCAGATGTCGATGAAGGAAAAGCGGCAGATGCGGGGTAAGGATATCGCCTATGTGGCGCAATCCGCCGCCGCCGCCTTCAACCCCGCACACACCATTGGCAGCCAGATCCTGGAGGCCGCCGAGATCCACGGTGTGATGAGCAGGTCGGAAGCGAAAGAACGGATGATCGAGCTGATCACCCAAATGCAGCTGCCGAACCCGGACACCATCGCCAACAAATTCCCACACCAGGTGAGTGGCGGTCAGCTACAGCGCCTGATGGCCGTGATGGCCATGACCTGTGGCCCAAGCCTAATCATCTTCGATGAGCCGACCACGGCGATTGATGTGACCACCCAGGTTGAGGTGCTTGGCTCCTTCAAGGACGCCATCGCCAATCAGGGTGCCTCGGCCATCTATGTTAGCCATGACCTATCCGTGGTGGCACAGATTGCGGACCGGATTGTCGTCCTTCGACATGGCAAGATTGTTGAGGAAGGCATCACCGAGCAGATCATCAACTCACCACAGCATGAATACACCAAGATGCTGATGGCGGCCGCCCGGCCCATGCCCGATGCTGATGGCAACATGCCCGACGGCACGGCTGCCGGTGCCAGCAACGAACAGCATGTCCCGGAAAAGGATGCGCCACTGCTGGGCATCAAGGACATGTTCGTCCAGTACCGTGATAAAGAGACGAATAAGCCGTTCGATGTTCTGAAGAACATCAACCTCGACATCGAGAAAGGCGAGATCGTCGGCATTATCGGTGAGAGTGGCTCCGGCAAAAGCACCATGGCCCGCGCCATTGCCGGGCTGACCAAGCGGAAGTCTGGCAGCGTCTCCTTTGAAGGCATTGAGATGTTGCCCGATGTGCGCGACCGCGATCTGATCTATCGCCAGCGCATCCAGATGGTGCACCAGATGCCCGACATCGCGTTTAACCCACGCAAGACCGTGCGCCATGCGCTTGAGCGGCCGCTTGAGTTCTTCCTCAAACTGGGCCCAGCTGAGCGGCGCCAACGGGTCGATGAGTTAATGGAGATGGTTGAGCTTGATCCAAAGCTGGCCAATCGCCTCCCCCGGGAGCTGTCCGGCGGTCAAAAGCAGCGGGTCAATTTGGCTCGTGCGCTGGCGGCTGAACCAACCTTGGTTCTTTGTGATGAGGTAACCTCATCACTGGATACGGTGGTTGGTGCCGCGATCATCAAAATGATCCAGTCCTTGCAGCGGAAACTTGGTATCACCTTTGTGTTCATCAGCCACGACATCTCAACTGTCGCCGCGCTCGCTGACCGAATTGCGGTGATGTACATGGGTGAGATCGTCGAGATTGGCCCCACCGCTGAGGTGCTGCAACCGCCCTCGCATCCCTACACGAATCTCCTCCTCAAATCCGTGCCTGAAATGCGCACCGGATGGCTGGAGGATCTCTTGGCCAGTGGTGAGCTTGAAGCCGCCGCAAGCCAAGTTCAACTGGCTGGTGCCTGACCTAATTGGGTCATGGTGACAGCTACCTAATTGTTGTTTTTTGACCGGTTGGTGCCGTTCCCGGTGCCGGCCAACGCCTTGATCTCATGGGAGAAATGAAAAACATGACAGATCAAAAGAAGAGCCTACCTACCGCACTTGGCATGGATCGCCGCCAATTCACGGCCGCTGCCGCTGCCGGTACGGTTGCCGCAACCAGCGGTGTTTCCGTCCCTGCCCTAGCTGACACGCCACGTCGTGGTGGCCGGTTCCGGATCGGCTGGACCTCCAGCAGCGCCGACGACACCATGAACCCAGAGCTGCACACCAGCGCCAATGACTACATGCGTAGCTATCTGGCCTACAACATGCTGGTCCGTTACGGCCAGGATGGTGCAGCAGAGCCTGACTTGGCGACCTCTTGGGAAGCCAATGACGACGCCTCGGAATGGACCTTCACCCTGCGTGATGGTGTTGAGTTCCACAACGGTAAGACCCTCGATGCAGAGGATGTGATCTACTCGATCAACCTGCACCGCGGTGAAGATACTGCCTCGGCGATGAAGAGCAATCTGGCGCCAATCACCGAGATGAAGGCAGACGGCAAGAACGTCGTTCGCATCACCCTCGATGGCCCAAATGCTGACTTCCCAACCCTGTTGGGTCAGCCACAGGCAGCCATCGTGCCAGCAGGTCACACCGACTTTGCCAACCCAATCGGTACCGGCCCATTCAAGGTCGTCCGCTTTGAGCCAGGCCTTGGTTTCCTCGGCGCCCGTAACGAGAACTACTTCCTCGAGGGCAAGCCTTACTTCGATGAAGTTGAGATCATCGGCATTGAAGACACCCAGGCCCGGGTTAACGCCCTGCTGACCGGTGACGTGCACTACGTTAACCGCGTTGGTGCCCAGTCTTCCCGTTTGATTGAGCGGTCACCAACCACCGAGCTGATGGTTGTCCCATCGAAGCGGGTGCTTGGTTTCCCAATGATGATCGACCGGGAGCCGACCAACAATCTCGACTTCCGCCTCGCCATCCGGAACCTCATCAAGCGTCAATCGATGCTGGATGACATCCATAAGGGCTATGGCGTTCTGGCGAATGACGTGCCAATCGCGCCGTTTGAGCAGTACTACAACAACGACCTGCCACAGCGTGAGTTCGACCTGGATAAAGCCAAGTTCCACCTGAAGAAGGCGGGCATGGAGAACGCCACGGTTGAGCTGAACACCTCACTGGCGGTTGACTCAACCGCGCCTGACATGGCCCTGCACCTGAAGGAAAGCGCGGCTGAAGCTGGTCTGACGATCAACATCAACCGTCGCCCAACTGACGGTTACTGGTCATCCGTCTGGCTGAACACGCCGTTCAACATGGTCACCTGGAACGCCCGTCCGACCCCGGATGCGATCCTGACCATCGCTTACATGTCTGATGCGAAGTGGAACGAGAATGCTCTCGACTTCAAAGATATGGATAAGCTGATCGTTGAAGCACGCGGCACGGTCGACGGTCCTAAGCGGGCTGAGCTGTACCACGAGGTCCAGCGCATCCTTTGGGAGCGTGGTGGTTCCGCACTGCCAGTGTTCACCAGCTGGCTCGACGGTGCTTCCTCCAAGCTGCGCGGCCACACCGGTAACCCAACCGGTGAAGGCGACAGCTATCGGATCGCTGAATACGGCTACTTCGCGTAAGCCAAACGCTGATCAAACAGCTTTAAAGACCCGCCGGTCATCAGCCGGCGGGTTTTTTAAAACCCAATCGGTTGCTTGGCGGTGTCGAAAAACCCATCCCCGGCAATTCATTTAAAATGTTAGAGAAATACCCTCTATCTAGGTTTTCTGCGGCTTTCCACGATCACATGAGGGTGATCTAATGGACAAAGAGCGCAGTTTTTCCTAGCCTCAGAACGCTAAGTTCGGCACACTCTAATATCTTATAGGGGGTGATGATCGGGGCTCGGCCATGACGATGGCCTTGTCTGATGTGTCCAAACAGATGGTGTTCCATCATCTTGTAACACGTCTAATCCGGTCAGCCGCAGCAGAAGCGGGTCTTTGGGGGACGGCACTATGTTGCGATCGCGTAGACGATTTGGTGGTTGGTTCGGCCGTGGTTCTGGTCGGCGTGCGCCCGGTGGTGGCAAACGCTGGCGCCGCGGCATTACCCGTTCGCCTGTAGCATCTATCAGTATTATTGCGATTTGCGCGCTTATCCTGGCGGCGGCGGTTACCTCAAGACCGCAGGCTGGCCACTGGTGCCCATGTGGCGTGGGCGCGGCCTTTGTCGCCGCAACTGGCGCCAGCATCACCGCCTTCACCGTTGGTTTAACCACCGAGCTTTACCTCGTGCTCTGGAGTGGTTTTGGCGCGATCAAAGCCCAGGTCGACGGTAACTCCGGCGGCTTCCCAGAGGTTAAGAGCTATCAAACCCAAGTTTACGCCAACACAGAGCGTGAACAGCTCGCCTATCAACAGACGATGGACTCCCTGCGCCCCGCAACCATTGGTTTCCAAACCAGTGCGGCTTCCGGTGCTGGCGCCGCTGAGCTGAATACTAATCTCGCTCGCGATGCCATCATGCAGGAGAATTACGAGCACCAAACCAATATGACGGTGGGCACGGAGAACCGAAACGCGCCAAACGCCGCCTACATGATCAACCGCCGGCTTGAGAAGTATTGTAGCCGCCGCGATGCCGCCCTCGATCGTTGTGACCTGCCCGAGGATGAGCGCCTAATTGACGCCGATGTTGATGCCTCGGTGATTGAGGCTGAAACGCTTGATGAAGCGATGATCGAGCCCGCGCTCGACCGCTGCCGGAACCTGGCGGGCCATCCAACCGCCGCATTGACTGGCGAAACCATGGCGACCCCTGCTGGTCAGGTGGATATGCTGAACCGGGCGTCTGCGGATGGCCGTGCTCTGCTCTCCTTTGCCATGTGTGATTACCTGGTGGCGCTCCGCACTGAACTGCCTGAAGATTCTCTGAAGGCCTGGGCTGATGAGGTGCTGCAGCGGATTACGGGTGGTGTTGGCCTCGCCCCGCCTGGTGGCTCCTGTGGCTCTTACGGTGCTGGCAGCTTCTTCCCGGTTCGCCCGGCCGATTGCAGCGCGTTTACTGCTGGCACGACCCACGGCACTGGCCGCCCGATGACCCCATCTGAGGCTAGCCTCGCCAACGCAGTCTACTCACACATGATCGGTGCTGGCCTGAACCACGAAGTGGCCACCGCAACCGCAATCACGGTGATGAAAGAGACCGGCAGTGGTCGCGCCTGGGTTGAGACTGCCTATACAAGCAACTGCCCGGTGAACCTTCGCGGCCCAACGGTTTGCTCCACCTCCGAAGCTTATGTCCCACCTGGCTCACGCCCGTCATGGATGCGGAATAGCGGTCGCGAGACCTATGTCCCGACCGGCGTCGGCCTCATCCAATTCTCCGGCTGGGTTGGTGATTCACCTGGTCGTGGCGGCCCGAGTGACTCAGACGGTTGGGGTGAAGGTGCCGCGCTGAATGGTGTTGTAGAGAAATGCGCCCTGGTTCCGCCGGGCATGCACCCAGATGCCTGCACCGGCAGCTATGAAGAAGCGCTACAGAATAACCTCGGCGCGCTAACCCATGTGCTGTTCAATGTGAACACCGGGGCTAAACAGCAGCTACGTCGCGACTTGGCCAACGCCAATTCCATGTCTGAAGCGGCACGGATCGTGACCCAAGACTGGATCCGTCCTGCTGACCAGGCCACCCGCTACAACGAGATTATGGCCCTGGCTGGCATGCCGAATAATGTGGCTGAGGGCACCTGTTCCTTTGGTCCGATGGCATCCACCACTGATGGTGGCACATCAAGCGGCGGTGGCGGCGTTCTAACCCGCACCTCCACCGGCCCGACCGGTGGCGGCTCACTGCCACCATCCGGTGGTATCTCTACGCCGTTGGTGAACCCGCTGCCAGGTGGCACCCGCCAGACCGATTGCTTCGGCTATCGCGGCGGTCGTCAGCCACCACGCCCACACAAAGCTGTCGACTTGGTTAGCCCATCCGGCTCAATCCATGCGGCTGGTGACGGTGTGGTGCACCGAGTGGTGAACAGCTGTACCCAAGGCGACCGCGAGTGTGGCGGCGGCTGGGGTAACTTCATCGAGATCCGTCACCCCGACGGCACCATGACACGCTATGCGCACAATGCCTTCGGCAGCGCCCAGGTTTCCCAGGGCCAGACGGTTCGCCAAGGTGACCGGATCGCGACCATGGGCAGCACCGGTTGGAGCACCGGCGCACACCTTGATTTTGGTGTGATCCTGGCAGATGGCACGACCATTAACCCGCATGCTGTTGTCGCGAACCTGCCATCAAACCGGGTCTGCGGTACCTGGAATGGTCAGCAGACCACTGAGTGGTATGCTATCAATCCAGATGGTTCCCACGTGACCATGAATGGCCAAACCATGCCGCCATTGGTTGCCGATGCGACCTATTCCGGTGGTGGTGGCCTGCCACCAACTGCCGATACCGGCAGCATTGGTGCCTGTGGCCACACGGCAGATCTAGGCCTGAACATCGAAGCTGAGCACATCTCCCACCTTCAACTGATGAAGATGGTGGCGGAGTATCGGCTTCAGGATCCAGGCTGGGTTGAGTTCGTGATGACCAAGGCGAGCCGCCCACAGCTGGTTCGTGAGCTGGCTGCGGTTCAGTCGATCCGCAACTACATGGGCTGGCAGTCAGTTGAGCGTCAGATCCAGACCGCGACCGTGGTTGCAGCCTGGGCCGCCGCTGAAGCAGAGCGGACCTATCAGCAAAGCGACAATGAGTAATCGGCGCTAGCTGACCGCCACTAAAGCAACCGAACACGGGCATTAGCCCAAAACAAAAGGCCCCGCCAAACGGGGCCTTTTCTATATCTTGGCGCTAGCAGCCTATCGACCTATCCAAGCGAGGATGGGCAGCGGTTATTGCTGTGGCAGGCGATAATCCCAGATACCGGCAATACGGGGCTGGTCTTCCTTAGTGACAAAGAAGATCTGGGTATTGGACCGATGTGACTGTTCAGGGTCAACGAACACCACCTCCACCACATAGCCATCGCTCATGCGGATATCGTCAAAGATTTCCTCATACCCCTGGCCCTGCCCGGCAGTTTCTAGCCAAACATCGACGTTGTGGAGGATCAGATGGCGGATTGCATGCTTCTGTTTCTCACGATACCCGTCGAGCGCCTCGGTCAGATACCATTGCTGGAGCGAACGGCGCAGGTCCTGGCGATCACCAACCTCCCCGCCTTCAATGTAGAAGGGGAATGACACCAGGCTCTCAGCGGCACGCATCTCGAGTGAATTCAGGCCATCAGCCCAAATCACCACATTCTCAACCAACCGCTGCTGGAACGCATCGAGCTCAAAGGCATAGCTTTGGAGCTCCTGGAAATCGGCGCGGAACAGGTGCTGCGGCAGGCCCGCTGGGAATACCAATGGCATCTGTCCAGAACCAGCAACCACGCCCTCTGGGTTTTGTGCCGGGACAACGGATGGCACCGCCATCCAGGTACCAATGGCCAACGCAAGGCAGACACTAATTGTTGGTAGAGATCGCAACGCTTTCTTGCCCATGATTAGTCATAGTCCCGCTGGAAAAAATTATGGTCTGGCGGCAGACCAAGATCAGTAAGTTCAAGCGCACCGAGCCAAAGGATCCCAGAACCCGCCATGGTTAGGGTTAGGCTAATCCCGGTGATGCGAGAGCTGCCGACAGGGTTGCCAAACTGAACCGGGAAGCTGCTCCAATCAAACCGTCCATGGCCAGAAGAGAATGCGGTGCCGAGCTCATAGCTGCGCCCGGTGTCGTAATTGATTGCCAGGCTGCTGCTAATTGGGCCAGAGACACGTTCGGCCTTAATCACGGTGGTTAACTGGAATAGGCCCAAGCCTAAGCCAGGCTCTGGCGCGGTATAGGTTACCAAAGGCAGGCTTTGTGGTGCGGTTACATCAACCCGCATCGTCGGCGAGCCGCGGAACACCTCATCATTATCGACCCGCCATGGATCCGTGCCCGGTAGGCCATTGCTTGCCATATCCCAGCGCTGCAAGGTGGCAGGGCGCATTGGGCGGATGTCGGTGGCGACATATTGTGGGTCTGGATCGCGGCTGATCAGGTCTTGGGCGCCGGCCAAACCCGGTGCCATGAGGCCGGCAGCGCCAGCGCCGATCAGGAAGTTCCGGCGTGCAAATAGTCTTGAATTCATAATCAACCGGTTATCGCTGTTTAGAGGGTCGATGTGAACCCTGGCAGGCCCCAACCACGACCGTGGATATCAGCACTGGCTAGTATACGCCAATCTGCTGATAAAGCATGCAAAATTCCCGGGACCGAAACATGGCAATCCTGCGGTTAAGCTGTGGCAAACAAAGCCAGAAATCACGTTTCGACCATTGCCAGAAAGCCATTTCGTCGGCATTCTTGACCAATAGGGAATCTTGGGCAGACGTGATGGGAATGAAACCTGACCAAGTCGTGATGGGATGAACCGTAGCTTACAGCGCTAACCTTTATGGCGATTAACCGGCATAAGCGTGCGACCGATGCACGAATGCGGGCCACCACTAAGGCCCAACGGGAGCTGGCCTTTGCGGCCGCGCCGGTACTTGCCGACTTCACCGCTCAGCTGTTCTCCGGCCTCAATGTTGAAATCAGCCCAGTAAATCTAAAAACCAGACGCGGCCTCTCAACCAAGGCTGAGAAAGACTACGGCAAGGTTATGTCGTCGGTCGGCGATGCCGTCCGTCTGAAGGTTACCTGTGATGATTGGCGGGATATTGAGCAGGCACGGCACCGGCTATGGCGTAAGCGAGAGCTGGTCATTGCCCGCTATGGCAAGCTCGCCGATTCAATGGAGCATCCGTCAGAGCCGCTACTTAAAAAAATCAGCGATGCATTCGCCGAACCAATGGAGCACGGCTACCGCGCGATCAATACCAAGCTTCGGATGCCGAATGGCGTGATCGCCGAGATCCAGGTTGTGCACCGGGCGATGGAGAATGAAAACCAGCGGACCCATGGGGCCTACGACCAGCTAAAAGAGCTGCTGCAAGAGGTGGGCGATGATCCGTTCACCATGCAACAGGCCGAGCGGTACGAGACGCTCGTCGGTCGCTTGACCCGGATGTATGACCCGGTGGCAGCCGCCAATGGTTTGAACAATCTGCTGTCGGGTGACGCCGCCCGAAAGATTGCCGAACGAGAACAGCGAATGCAGCGGATCAAAGTCGCGGCACGTGTTCTGCAAGATCCGGATTCCAGTGGTCAGGATAGAGACATTGCCAAGCGGCTGGCGCGGCCTTCCAATCGCCATGGCAGATCACCGTTAGATCGACAAATCGATAGTCTGCTCGCCCTTCGGGACAAGGTTGACCATGACGGTATTCGGGCAAACCCAGAAGAAGCATTGGCCCTGGCACGGGGTATCAACCGATTTGCCGCCCAATGGGAACGCCTGCCCGACACCATTCAGGAACGCTTGGTCGAAACCGGCCTAGCGCTCAATGGCCGAACAAGCCGCAGCTTTGGGGCGGCACAGGATGGCCTGGGCCAGAAGACGTTGGACCTGGTGATTGGCGGTGATCAGGTCGGGGCGAATGAGCTCACTAAGCCATCATCTAAGCCAATCCAACCTGACCGAGATGCAGTGGCACCAGAGGCGCCAGCGCAGAAACGGGCCGGCGGCTTAGAGCCAGGGTTCTAAAGACGCCAGTGTCTGACCAAGCCCAAAAAGCCCCAACGGATCTCACCATCACCTACCACCTGATGGAGGAGTTGCCGGTTGCTGTCGCTAGACACCCCGATGGTCGTCCCTATCACGCTGTGCGATATGACGAAGACAGCGAGAAGCTGAAGGGCGATGCCATGATCTTCATGGCGTTCCTAGACGGCACCGACATTGATGAGATTGATCGCGCCGCCTTCCTATCAGCCCTACAAGAGCTTGATTGCAGCGGCGGTCCGGACTGGCTCAACCTGTCTTAAGATCAAGCTGATTGGCAACCTGCTCTAGCCGTTCGGCGTAGGCCGCACCGGTAACCTCCAATGAAAAGCGGGCATTGGCATTACCAACATCTGGCACCGCTTCACCGGCACAGATTGCTTCATATACCTGCCGCATCTCAGCGGCGGCTGCACTGATATCTGGCTCAAACCAACGGCTCTCTGGTTCTGCCCAGGGGTATTGGTCTGGCTTGACGCTAATCTCAGCCGCCGCAATCGGATGGGCCAGCGGATGATCCATGAAATCGGCATTACCCGATGCATTGGTCGCGATAACCGGCTTGCCCAACAGCATGGCCTCAACCAGGGTTCGGCCAAACCCCTCACTGCGGTGAAGTGAGATATAGGCGTCCGCACTCGCCATGAGGTCCCAAACCTCTGCCCGATCAAACCGGGCATCGATGATCGTCACCCGATCATCATCGCCAATTGTGTTCTTCAGGGCGGTTAGCATCTCCGGTTCCTGGCGACCGCTGAGGGTCTTTAAGACCAGATGGGGTTGTCGGCCACCATCCACCGGCTCAGAAAAAGCCCGCTGGAAGGCAATAAGGGCGGCCATAGGGTTCTTACGCGCCGGATAGGATTTCGCATCAAAGACGTACAGGAAAACGACGTCGTCGCTTGGCATGCCAAAGGCGCTACGGTTCTCTTGAACCTTAGGTGGGGCGACCACCGGCAGTGGCAGCCGATGCACCGGCACCGATAGATCGGAAAAAGCATCGGCGGCAAACTGGGTGCTGGCCCAAACCTCATCCACCAGACCCTCTGCGAACTGCCAGGCTTTGGGTAGCCGTGAAAGCTCCCATGGCCAGTAGCCAATTCGATACCGAGCCGGGTTCCTAGCCAGTGGTGATGTAAGGCAGACCCGGGCCATTTCCATCGCTGTTAGGCAGTAGATGGCGATCGGCATTGTCGGCTTTGAAACAACCAAATCCTGTAAGCTTAAATCGCCAGTGGGCGTTTCCTGGCTGGGTGCGATGTCGACAATCTCAACCGGGATACCTTTGGCCATCAGGGCCCGTGCCACAGTTCGCGCATCCTCACCAATACCCAGCTCACCATAGGCAAAACCGTAAATGGTGACGCCAAATTCAGGGCCCTTTGATCGGACCGTAGATGAGTTGTCAGATGGCTGATCCGGAACCGCATAGATCCGTTTGGGCCGTTCAACATCTAGGGCCTGGTACCAAGCCCTGGGCGCCAAACTGGCCAGCCCCATCGAGGGTAGCTTTCGCACCAGCATCCAGCGGGCAAGCGCCTCCACATGCTTTGGACGCTTAATATCAATCTTGGCTTGAAGGCGTTCATCACGCTGCCAGGTCCGCAGCATTAACCGAGTTATCGGAACAAGGTGCTTATCAGAACCCTCAAGATCAGGCGCTGGCGCGTTTAAATAGGCCGCCGCCTCAGCACCGATTAGGCCTGGCATCTCAAACTGTTCAACACCATGGAAAACGGTGTTCCAGAACAAGGCGTCACGGCCTTCGGCATTGGTGATGTCAAACGCCTCCCGCCAATCCGGCAAGTATCGCCAGATCATCAGCATGCCCTCAGACAGCGGCGGCTCGTCATCCCCCTGCTCAACATCTACCGGTAAGTCAGCCGGACGGCCGAAGGTGGCAAACCGGCGGATGTCTGGCCGCACCTGGTTAAGCGGCGGATACTCTTTGTCCGATGTATGGAGGAACCAAAGTAGGAAACCAAAGGGATCAGTGCCCAGCTCACGCAGATCGGGACGCGTCAGCCAAATGGTCATAAACGCATCAACGACCTTGATAGAGCCAAGTTGGCGTTCGGCCAACGCGCCGAGCGTATCAATCAAGGCATGCCGGAAAGACAGTGGATCGGGTTCAGCCATGACCGTTGGACCCTACTAAACACCCCGTGGCGGTGTCTTGTTCTAGGTATCTGCTTGATCTAAGGCGGCCTGCTGTCGGCGTTGGGCCCGCATACTCATGAAGAGTGGGACCGGCAGGATCAGCAGAAGCAGCATCACCAAGCCCCAAAAGCCGCCGGTAACCTTGGTAACCGTTGCAATCCATCCCGGCAGCGGCTGGCCATCCTGACAAGTGCCACCACCCTCCGCGCAACCGACGAAGATTGCCACGGTTCCGATGATAGCGATGAACAGGCTGGCAATGGTCAGCCGGGTGATAATGGCGACCACGCGCTTGATGGGCAGTGTTGGTGGGTTTTGAGCGTCTGTCATGATGCATGGATATGGGGCAAAGCGCGGGCCGGGAAACCCGATCAGGCGCACAAATAGCCGCAGTATCAGATCCTGTCACCTGCACGGTTACACATCGTGGCGAAGCATGGTGGTCAGATACCGCAACAGGTCGAGCAAGGTGTCATCAACGATGAGGCGCCCATTCTCAATCTTCAAATTGAAATGCACCTCACGAAACGGCATGCCGGCGGTGCTAAGCTCGACCAAATCACGGATGGCATTGCGCTGAACCGGGGTGGTGAGTGGCTGCAGTTGCCAGTCAAAGAAACTCGCAATTGTGCGCATCCCACGGATTGCGTCGAACAGCTTACGGCTATCCATATCCAGCGAGTTACGGGTGTAGCCGTACTCATCCGCCATATGGCAATAGGCGGTCAAAACCAACTTCCAGGTCAGGCTGCGCCGCTGTTCGAAGCGGACAGGATCTGACTCAACAGAGTTGGGGTCCATGGGATGGCCATGACCATCACGCACAACCAGCCCATGCTCGAACAGCACCTTTGCCAAGGTGAAGAACTCTGTTTCGAGTGGTTGGCGTTCGGTTGGGTCGTCGACGCGTTCCATGGGCCGTCAGAATATTGAAAACCTGAAGAAATCAGCGTAGCACGGTAGCTAAGGCCCGAAGCCGTTAACGGCCTCTTAATGGTCATTTCGCCAACCACCTGTGTCCTCAAAAATGCCTTTTGATCACCCCTCGCCCAGACCGATACGACCATTGGTCGTCATCGCTGTTCTGATTGCCCTTGTTATGGCTGGAACAGGATTGCAAACGGCGGAGGCTCAACGCATCTCACCGAACCGCTCGGCAATTCAAATTGCCCTTATGATTGGTGCCGTGTCCGATGCATTTGAGGGGCGGAGCGATGAGGCAGGCAGGTACAGTAATCTACGCCCTGATTTGATTGTCCGCCTGAATGCAGCGCCGCCTAGCTTGGTTGTTGATGGCGCCCTGACCGCGCCCTGGCAGGATGGGGCGATTGAGGCAGCCCCCTTCACCGGCGACCCAAACTTCGCCCGTTTTCATATGGAGAATGTGCCGGCCATCCTCTGCCTCGACATGGCGGTAATCCTGATCAATCAGCAGGATGTCATCGGGCTCTATATTGATGGTCAGCAGGTGGCGATGGAGCAGCAGAGCCTGGGCGAATATCTGGACCAGATTGCCCCTCAATGCGGGGATCAACCGGTCAGTATCGACGTCATCGTCAGCTAAGCTGGTTAAGCCACTAAGGCAGCATCTGGAAGTCTGGCGCCGTCTCTGGATTGGCCTTGGGCATCAAGCGGGCCACGGAACGGTTATAGGGGTGGATGTAATCAACCACCTCGCCTGCTGCATTATTGAGCGGCTGATCCTCACCAAACCACCGGAAAATACCGCCAGACAGGTTGTGGATGCGAGTACCCGCTGCCGCCAATGGGCGCTCAACCCGCACGGCAAGGCGGGAGGCGCGGCGACCAACGCTGCAATAGAAAAGCACCTGCTTATCCGCAACTTCACGGCCATAGAGGCGCATGAACTCAACTGCTGAAATGTTGGGGTCGACCTGGATTGCGCCCGGTATGTGGCTGGCCTGATGCTCGACTGCCTCCCGGACATCAAAGATCACCAGCTCTGGCCCCGTGCTCTCAAGCCGGGGCACGCTGGCAATGTCGACATGGGTCAGTGATGTGTAGCGGTCGCGGACTTGCTCCTCGATCTCAGCCAGCGCGTCGCGCGGTAAATCAGGGCGAAGCCGATCAAACAGCAGATCGGGCACGATGATCGACACGACCAGCGCAATGATGATTGCCGTCGTAATCCAGGGAAAGCGGGCGAACCGGGATGACGGCCGTGTGGGCGCATCATCGCTTTTGGATGTTGGCTCTGATTGCTGTTCAGTCAAAGGCCACCGGCCAATCTCAAATAAAGACGCTCGAGATTAAACCTGGGTCGGATTTGGCGCGTCGCCATACACTTCTTTGGGATTGAAGACGAGCTCATGCTCTTCGAACTTAAGCTTCGCCGGGGCATCATCGCCCTGGCCCACCTCTAGCGAACGATAGAAGCAAGAGCGATACCCAACATGGCAGCTTGCCTCACCATAAGGGCCATCAATCTCAACCGCGATCCAGACGGCATCCTGGTCATCATCGATGCGGATCTCTTGCACCTTCTGCAGCAGGCCGGATGATGCGCCCTTACGCCAAAGCTGCTTGCGGCTGCGGCTGTAATAATGGGCCTCACCGGTTTGAACCGTCAGCTTCAGCGCCTCTTCATTCATGTAGCCAAGCATCAGCACCTCGCCGCTCTTCGCGGAGGTGGTGACGACGGGGATAAGACCGTCAGCATCGAACTTCGGGGCTAGTTCATAGCCTTCTTCGATCTGCTCAACGGTGACGCGCTGCGCGAACATGCCGGCCATGATGGGCCTCTTCCTAATGTTGGTGAACTCTGGGATTACGGGAGATATGCCCTCTCGCCAGCGGCAAGGCAACCCCAGCTGTCGTCAGGCAGAACAGCCCTACCGTTTGCGCAGTTTGCGCGCCTGGTCAATCAGCCCGATTAGGCCTGGATGCTGGGCATCATCTACACTTTGAATAGCGGCAATGCGTTGACGCCCGCCAAACCCTTCAAGCAGCCGATCTGGGTCGGAAAGCTGATCACCATAGAGGAAATGTAGCTTAATCGAGCGGGGGGTCAGCGCCAGGGTCAGGAATGGCCCGGGGATGTAGTCTGGCCCCTGCAGAATGTAGTGGATCGATTTTGCGGCCGGGATGGTTGCCTCATCGCAATCCGGCGTGTGCTCCATAATCGTTAGCCGCACCCGATTGGCCAGCTCAGCCACGGCGTCAGGCATGGCATTTAACAGGTCATCTGCCTTGTATTGGGTCACGATGTAAGCCTTCCCGATGCGTTGGCTTGTAGGTGGTCCAACGCCTTGTTTTTTATCACTCTACTCATACCAGGGCCCGCAGGCCCGGTCCAACATTCGCCAAAAAACAATAAGGGTAACTTAACCCGCCTGCCGCTCATGCCCGGCGAGCCAAAGCGCCATCCCACCCAGGGTCACGGCCAGGATACGGTTCTGCCAACGCCAGAACCCAGCATTCTCACTTAACCAACCACCAATCCTGGCGAACAGCAGCACCATCGCGGCGAGCCAAACCATGCCAATGGCGACGAAGACGATGGCCAACATGATCAGGGTCAGGGCCGTTGGCGCGCCCGCCGGCACAAATTGCGGCAAGAACGCGATGAAGAAGACGATCAGCTTCGGGTTGAATAGGTTGGTCAGAAGCGCGTTGCGGAACACCCGGGCATAACCGGTCTTGGGCGTTGGCTGGGCCTCGCCCCCCTCACCCGTGACGGATGCCAGGGGATCGACACCCTGCTGCCCATCCCGCCAAACTTGCCACGCTAACCACAGCAGATAGGCAACGCCCAACCAACGAACCGCTTCATAGGCCATTGGCGCGTGAACGAAGAGTTGGGACAGACCAAAAACCGCCGCCAGACTATGGATGACCAGCCCCAAACCAATACCCGCCATGGCGACGAAACCGATACGCCGACCGCGGGTGATGGTGTGACCCACAACAAAGACAGTATCTGGGCCAGGGGTGACCGCGATCAGAACTGAAGCGATGACAAAAGCACCGAAAAGTGCGGGATCCAGCATTCCAAAACCTGAAAACTAACGGGCGTAACCACAGGCCAGCACGCTAACCCATTCCTGCGTTTTGCGCATAAAGCTTTTGATGCCGGGCTGATCGCCGTAAATCACTTGCCGATCATGGGTTTGCCACCTACCTCTGAATTCGTCCTAAACGACCATCCCATGGTCCCAAGCTGCGGGGCGCCACCGACATGCGCGCGCCACCCAGCCCCGAACGATTTTTGAGGAACGCCCATGTCCACCCTGACACTCGACCAGGCCAAAACCATCATTGAAGCCGCCCGCGCAAAGGGGCGTGAGCTGAACCTCAAGCCACTCACCGTGACCGTACTGGACGCCCATGGCGTCACCCTGGCCACGGAACGTGAGGATGGCTCCAGCCTGCTTCGCCCCAAGGTTGCCCATGGTAAGGCCTATGGTGCGATCTCCCTCGGCATTGGTAGCCGCGCAATTTTCACTCGCGCGCAAGAGCAGCCCTATTTCATCCAATCGGTAAACGCCCTCGCCGATGGCGCCTTGGTCCCGGTTCCGGGCGGCGTGCTGGTCAAGGATGGCGCCGGTACCCTGCTGGGTGCTGTCGGTATTACTGGCGACACCTCAGACAATGACGAGATCGCCGCCGTCGCCGGTGTTGAGGCGGCTGGCCTAACCGCCGTTACCGGCTGATCCGACCCCGCCACAAACCGATATCCGAAACATTCTTTGCCGATAGGCGACACCCGATAGGAAACAAACCCATGACCCAACGCAGCACCATTGGCGGCTATCAGATCGCCCAAGAACTGGTCGACTTTATTGATCAAGAGGCCCTGCCCGGCTCCGGTATTGACCGCGATGCCTATTGGAATGGCTTCACCGCTACGCTGGATGAGTTGGCGCCTAAGAACCGATCCCTGCTCGCCATCCGTGACGATATGCAGGCCAAGATCGATACCTTCCATCGGGAGAACCCGGGCCCGGTCAGCGACATGGCTGGCTATAAGGAGTTCCTGACCAGCATTGGTTATCTGGTGCCTGAGGGTCCTGTTTTCAGCATCGAAACCGCCAATACTGACCCTGAGATTTCAGAGGTTGCTGGCCCACAGCTGGTGGTGCCGATCCTGAACGCCCGCTATGCCCTGAATGCTGCCAATGCCCGCTGGGGCAGCCTCTATGACGCGCTTTACGGTACCGATGCCATCTCCGAGGATGGCGGCGCTGAGCGTGCGGGCGGCTATAACCCGGCACGTGGTGCCAAGGTGATCGCCTGGGCCCGTAAGTTCCTTGATGATCACGCGCCACTATCCGGCGCCAGCTGGGCCGATATCACCGGCCTAAGCGTTGAGGGTGGCAAGCTTGTGGTGGCTGGTAGCGATGGCCTGGCCGACACCGCACAGTTCGTCGGTTACCAGGGTGATGCCGCATCACCAAACTCAGTTCTGCTGGCCCATAACGGCCTGCACATCGATATCCAAATCGACCCCAACCACCCGATCGGCAAAGAAGACAAGGCCGGCATCGCCGACCTCATCCTTGAATCCGCCATGTCGACCATCCTGGACCTCGAGGACAGTGTCGCGGCGGTCGATGCGGCCGATAAAGTGCTCGCCTATCGTAACTGGCTGGGCCTGGTGACCGGTAAGCTTGAAGACACCTTCCAGAAAGGTGGGAAAAGCGTCACCCGGGCGATGAATGCCGACCGCGCCTACACCGCACCCGATGGCGGCAGCGTCCGCCTTCATGGCCGCTCACTTCTGCTGTTGCGGAATGTGGGCCACCTGATGACCAACCCAACCATTCTGGATGCCAACGGCAATGAAATGCCAGAGGGCCTAATGGATGCGTTCGTAACCCCACTGATCGCGCTTCATGACCTGAAGGGCAATACCACCCGTAAGAACAGCCGAGCCGGCTCCGTCTATGTCGTGAAGCCGAAGATGCATGGCCCGGATGAGGTTGCATTCACCGATGAGATCTTCAGCAAGGTTGAGGCTCTGCTCGGCATGGCACCGAACACCATTAAGGTCGGTGTGATGGATGAAGAGCGCCGCACCTCTGCCAATCTGAAAGAGTGCATCCGCGCGGTGAAGGACCGGATCTTCTTCATCAACACTGGCTTCCTCGACCGCACGGGCGATGAGATCCATACCTCCATGGAGGCAGGTCCGTTCATCCGTAAGGATGACATTAAGGGTGCAGACTGGATCCAGGCCTATGAGGATCAGAACGTTGATATCGGCCTCGCCTGCGGTTTCCGTGGCAAGGCACAAATCGGCAAGGGCATGTGGGCCATGCCCGACCGTATGGCCGAGATGCTGGAGCAAAAGACCGGTCATCCAAAAGCAGGCGCAAATACCGCCTGGGTGCCATCGCCCACCGCCGCCACGCTGCATGCCACCCACTATCACGCAATCAGCGTGAAGGCCGAGCAGGAGCGCCTGGCGAGCCGGGAGCGTGCCTCCATCGACAAGCTGCTGACCATCCCGGTTATTGAGCGGCCAAACTGGCAACCCGCCGATATCGAGCAGGAGCTTGAGAACAATGCCCAGGGTATCCTCGGCTATGTGGTGCGTTGGGTTGATGATGGCGTCGGCTGTTCCAAGGTGCCGGACATCAATGATGTGGGCCTGATGGAAGATCGCGCGACCCTGCGAATTTCCAGCCAACACATTGCTAACTGGCTGCGCCACGGCATCTGCACCGAAGATCAGGTGATGACCGTGATGAAGCGTATGGCCGCCAAGGTAGATGGCCAGAATGCTGGTGACCCGACCTACACGCCGATGGATGGCAACTTCGACACATCAATCGCGTTCAAAGCCGCTTGCGATCTGGTCTTTGAAGGTACGAGCCAACCCAACGGCTATACTGAGCCAACCCTTCACAAACGCCGGTTAGAGGTCAAAGCTGCGCATGGCTGACCTATCGGTCGGGATTACTGCGCGAAGTTCATGGCGTCAAATAAGCTGGTTTTCATGACTCATTTTGGCCGGAGCGGTTCAACCGTTCTGGCCATTATGCTGAGTCAGCACCCAGGTATCGACTGGCGACAGGAAATCTTCACCGCCGCGCTTCAGGATAAAAAGAACCTGACGCCGCCGGACTACCACAAGCTTGTGGCCTCACAGACCAGCAAAAAGACGGATATCACCGGCCTAGAAGTCAAGCCGATCAACTTTTTCAAACGGTCAAACACAACCATTCGACCGTTTTTAAGCGGATACTTCAGGGATGATTGCCAGCACATCTTCTTGGAACGCAAAAACGTCCTGAAGCGGATGATCAGCGCGCATCGTGCAAGTAAGAACCAAGTTTATCACGTGCTTAAGGGCCAGCAGCCGCCCGACGACAAGGTGTTAATCGACCTAGATAACTTCACCGATTTCGACACGATGAGCAGTGGCACGCTGAAACACACAGTCACTGGGGCTGTGGAGTACAATCGCGGCCTGATTGAGTTCCTCGAAGAGAAGCAGCCTGGCTTCCTGCATCTGACCTATGAAGACGATGTCGAGCAGGACCCCAATATTGCCTATGAGAAGATTTTAAACTTCCTGGGACTTGAACAGGTTCCAGCAAAAATCCAGCTGCAGAAAACCGGCAAGTCGCTAGCAGAGGACATCGGGAATTACGATGAGGTCCGTGCGCATCTGGAAACAACAGAGCATGCCTGGATGCTGGACTGATACGTGCCCAGCTTTAGCGGTCATATATCACTGACATAGCCGCCCTGCTCACCAATCAGCTGATGCTCCATGCTAACCGAGCCAGAGACTTTGCGGCCTAGTGCATTGATGTACTGGCAACCATTGGGCGCTTGCTTACCGGTCATTGAGCCAACATCAAAGCCCGCCGCTGACATCCAGCCGGTGAGTGCCGTCCGGTTTGGGAAAAACCAATTGTCACCATTCATAAAATTACCGGGGTAGCTCAAGCAAAGCGGGATATTGAAATCATCGGCCTGGCCAAGGGCATCGAGGACGACCTGCGCGCCTTCGTCAACCGCAGCACCGCTCAACTGCTCAGCATAGGTGCCCATACCGGAGCCGATGGCAATGACATGGCCACCCGGCTTGAGCACATCCCGGATCTTCTCAAACGCCAGGATTGGGTGTTTCAGGTGATAGAAAATACCCATGAACAAGACGACATCGAATTCTTGTTCATAATGGTCCGGCAGCTCATAGACGCTGCACCGAACATACGGCACGTCCAGCCCGGTGATCTTGCCAATCGTGTTAAAACCGGTCTTCTGCGGGTTCTGGATATCGCAAGCGGAGACGTCATGACCGCGGGCTGCGAGAGCATAGGCAACCGGGCCATCCCAAGTGCCAATCTCAAGGATCCGCTTACCCTCAATTGAGGTCAGCCCCTCAATCGCCCGAACCTGCTTTTCTTCAGGATAGCGATCACCCTTGGGCACAATCCCCGGGGCCACGACACCGGGCAGGATTTCAACTGAGTGATACCAAAATTTTACCTTTGATATCAGGTTGCTAACTTCTTCGTCCGAGAGGTCTGACTGCTCAACAATTGCCATTGTTCACTCTCCAAGCTTACTCAGACATCCAGTCTTCTTGACCGATATCGCGCATATGGGTCTGCACAACAGCGGGGTTGGAAAACCGCTCGAGCATGTCCTTTGAGTTTTGTCGCAACAAATCGGCTTCCGGGCTAGCTGGTTCAGCGAGGTTTAGGAAACGAAACAGGGCCTGTGCCTGCTCTGGATCACGCAGCTTAGAGTAACTGAGCTTCAGGAACTCTTGCCCTTCGCTGGACAACTGGTGCTCAACCCGTTGGTAGAACTGGGACGTAACATTGCGATAGTGATCAAACTTCTCAGGGATGAACTCAACCTTAGTCTCTCGCAGATCACTCTTCTCCTTCGCCCGCCAGACACCATTCGCCATCGCAATGGTCATGGATGAGTAGGAGGCGAGGAGGTTATCGCGCCTTAAGACGATCTTTTTGATGTCCTTAGACTTCAGGGCGAACTGAACAATCTCCGGCACATCACCACCGAAGATCTTGAACCCAACCGCCGCAAACGGCTTCTTGGTATCGAAGGCCGCATTGGTAAAACCAACTGGATCTTCGTCACGAAACTCCCGGGTAAGGGGGCGATTGGTCGTAACCGGACCACCTTCGGCGCCGACGACCTGACTAGGGTTGGCAATCTCGAAATGGCAGTGGCAGTCGGGGTGCTTATTCAGCATCCCGACAATGTAGTTAGACCCAGTCCGTGCGACCGATATCAGAACAAATTTGGTCTTATCTTCCATTTAGAGAGAGCTAGCCTTGTTGACTGATTTCGGCGGCAATCTTGGCGAGGGCCGGATACTCACGGGCTAAACCATCGCCCAGCCAGGCTTGATATTCCTTGGTGCCCTTAGCCGTAGATAGATCAAACGCATCGCGTAAATCCTCACGAACTATCCAAACCCCACGCCATATCGAGGCCAGTTTCTTACCATCCGCCCTAAAATGCCGGTCAATGACCGGGCCGACGTAATCCCGCAAGTGATACTCCGAGATACCGTTATTAAAGAACCAAAAGACGAGGCGCAGAAACGGCTCGTCATTGGCTTTGGTGTGCCGCTCCGCAACGAACTTTTCAACGTCCGGGCGGAGATCAAGAATGCTTGCCCATAGTTGCGGCATCTGCAGATTGGCGGTAGGCCGAATAACGCGCTTCTGCACAATGCTGCGTATGGTCTGTGTGGGCCCAGGCCTGCGGCGCAGATCAGACTGCTCGGTAAGCAGGACACTGACCAACCACTGTTCCAAATCATTCGTCGATTTGAAATCCCACTGTCGGCAGTGCAGCAGACACATAACGTGTCCGATCGATTTTAGGATCTCCAGCTGGGTATCGTTGCCCTCATCAAGCAACGGATCCAAGAGCCCCGTTTCACGGATCACATACTTCATTTCTGACCCGCCCCTTTGTCTGTCGAACGGCTCAGATCTTCGACGACACCATCAACCCAGTTATCAATGCGGTGATCTTTCACGGCCCCGGTCAAACGCTTCAGGACCGGGTTGCGCCGCTGTAACCGGCGTAGTCGATTGGGGGGTAGCCGCTTGAGTAACTCTTGGTTTAACAGCGGAATTCTCTGCTCAAGGTTCACCTCGGCATGACCGGTGCCCTGGTAGAAGTCTTCATCAAAGCCCTTCGGCATAGCCTTACGATGCCCAAGCACCTTGGCCCAGCTATTGCGATAGTTTGCCGGTGAGAAATGCTTCGAAGCAAAGCGCCGACCATCCTTGCCCCGGATTGATCGCGCGGGTCTTAACAGCAGCTGCTCTAAGATATCGTCTGCCCAATCATCGATGGCATCTAGCACCGGGAAGTATTTGGCCGCCTGATCTGCCAACTCATAAAAGCCATAAGCTGACGCGGAGAATGCCTGACCCAAGGATAAGGTCTCAATCACCTTGGTCGGGAAGCCGGTTCCGTTTTCCACCGCCAAAACATTGACGCGGGCTGCCAGCTGAAGTGGCTCCGCATCCCGGACGCGCCCTAACCGCCAGAGCTGATCACCATAATCGCCCAGATCAGCGCATATCGAACCGGCCACTGAGAAATTAACGCCTAGGGGCCGAAGGATGGGTAGATAAACGCTGTCGATAAACCATCTGAGCGAGGCAACGTTGGAGAAGTGGGAACTGCCGATAAAGGCAAGGTCCAGGCCACTCGCACCGCTATTGGTCATCCACTCTGGAAGGGCGTGACCGGCCTCCGGGGACTCAATCGTCAGGTAGGAAGTCAGCTGACCAACATCTGAAATGCGATGGGCGGCTTGGCTTAGCTCACGGCATTTCTCGATCTGCGCCTTGGGCACGCAGGGCCTGATTGTGGTCTGCTTAACGCTGTCTGGAACGCCCGCGTAGTTTGACTGCAGCTGCTCACTGATATGGACCAGCGCATCAGCCTGTCCGGAGGCCGCCAGCTCATCCCGGTAGTCTTTTTCAATGTACTTGTCGGTATCTTCAGGCCGCCCGGCGCTTAACCGTCGGAAATACATCTGTTTTGCCTGCAGATCGTGGGTCTCAACGATCAGCTTCTTATACTTGGCGCCCAGTAAATCTAGCGCGCCAATATAGAAGGGATAGTTGACGATCGCCCAATCGTACTCTTGGTCCCGAATAAACTCGGCATAGTAATCAGGGTCGATCAACGTGGTTCGGTACTCAAAGGATTCGAAGCTGTTGACGTTAACCCGGTCGTTGAGCGTCATGATGATCCGCTCGGCATCCACACTCGTCTTCGACAGAACGTAAGGGGTGTAAGCGATGATCCCGGCGCCCTCGGGAATATCAAACTCATCCCGTCGGTTATCGATGCTGTTGTAAAACTCAGCTTCTTCGAATGACGACTGAATGGTCGAGAGCGACCAGGGCAAGAATACGCAGTCGACATCAATACCCAAATCACAGAGTGCGCTTAACTGCGCCTTCTGCACCATGCCGACACCGCCATCGAGTGTGCCACAACAAAGCAGCAGCGCACGTTTCTTAGGCGCACTGCGTTTCGCCTCGGCCTTCTTGGCGGCGGCGCTGCGTGTTTTCGCACCATCGACAAGGCGGCTGATAAAACCGGGCCCATTGAATTGCTCGATATAGGCGATCGCCTCTTTGGATGCTTCCAGCCATTGCGACTGGGGCATTTTCACAGCGTCGTAAATCCGTTCAGCGAAGGTCTCAGGGCAGTAATTGTCAGCGGCAATGACGTTCGGGAAATCGAAGCTGACATCAATATCGGTGTCAGCCGGAACAATAAGGCTCTGGCCATAAGCGAGGGCCTCATAGGCAACGCCGGAGCCACGGCATTCATAAGCCTCCAAATCATAGGGCAGCAGAATGATGTCGCTCTCGGCAATCAGTGCCTCATACTCCGATTTCTCAACAGAGGAGATAAGCGAGATGTTGTCGTGAAGCTTGGCGATCCTCTTCAGCCGATCGATGGATTCCTGAACCCACGGATGGGCTTGGTTATCGCCATTGGCCTCACACTGGATGACAAACTTGGTCTTCTTCAGCATGCCGGGATAGCGATGCGCGAAGATATTGATGATCTCCGCCAGGATCCAGAAACCTTTCTCCGCCCGGGCCTCGCCTAAGAACGCAACCTGGCGCTGCTTCGCTTCCTTCTTGCGGCTTTTGGCATCAGTCACCGCAGCTGGGGTTGAGATAGGACCAAAAAGAACCGGGAAGTCGAAGCCAAGCTCTGCATAGGCCTGCTGCAACCGCTTGGTCTCAACATGGAAGAAGATTTTGGTGTCGAGGAACCCTTCAGCCGCAAAGCGGTCCAGGATGCCGGGAAACTTCGATTGTTTTACCTCCGACAACTGCAGGAGGTGCGGCTTCATATAGACAAGGGCATGAATGGTCGGGGTCTGTGCCGGCGCCCGATTGCGCAAAAGGCGCAGCACCGCCTCTGCTGTCGCCAAAGAAAAGGTGTGGAAGTAGAGCAGATCCTGGCTCGTCGCCTCGACCTGATCCAAAAATCCACTCAACTCAGCATAGAGTGCCTTTGCGTTATAGACGCCGTAATGAATGCTGTTGGCATTCAGCGAGGGGCTGAAGGATTGGTCGGTGAAGAGGTCATAAGCCTGGGATGAAAAGCCAGGCACCACATCAATGTTGGTGCCCTCGACATCCAGAGCCGCAGCTGGGGCAGCGGAGAAATGACGGTTGCACCCGATGACAACCTGGTCAAAGCCGAAATCGATCGCAGCCCTAGCAACCCGGCTGGTGGCATTGAAATTGTGGCCAATCTTGGTCTGTAGTTCGGTATCAACGACTAGAAATCGGCCATGTGGCTTAGATTTGCGGCGCTTACCGGCCATATCTGATTGCCTAGCTAGATACAGGATAGACGCGCAATGGCGGTGAGGGTGGGATTCGAACCCACGATAGAGTTTCCCCTATACACGCGTTCCAGGCGTGCGCCTTAAACCACTCGGCCACCTCACCAACGCATCGCCGCACCGGGTTTGTCGGAACCTCGGCAGCGAGCGGCGGGACATTAGGCCAATGGCCTCATTCATGGCAAGGGAGGTTTCACTGGTTTTGTGGGCAAAACCCAAACTAATTGGCCAAAAGTCGGCTTTGTGACCCATACCGCGCCACTTCACCCGCTCGAGATGGCTATGGCGCAAACCAAGCGGCGGCCAATAAAAGCGATGATGCAAACGATCAGCGCTTGCAACCGTTACCACGGGCCGCCTACCCTCTTACTCGTGGGTATGGGCCGCATGACGCTCTTCAGCGTTCATCGACGGCGAGGCAAACACAAACGCGCACCGGTCAGATTAAGAAAACCGGGAGTAGAGAGCGTTATCGGGGTTCACCATGGGCATCCTGTTCTTCCTTATCGGCTTTATCTTTCTGCTCGGCACCGGCGGTGCGCTTGCGTTTGATGCGCTTTACTACCTTGAGACCAATCAGATCGATTTCGCATCGGTGTCACAGCTCTTGCTGATCATGTTTGGCGCAGACAGCCAACAGGCCATGATTGCCCAGATGCAGAACCTGGTCGGTGGTCGCAATTGGCTTGAATATGGCGAGCCCTATCTGGCCAGCCCCGCCTTCGCGACGCCGCTTGGCCTAAGCGTCTTTTTCTTCCTGCTGGCCTATCTCAGCCGGAAGCCGAAAATTCCGCAAGAAGAGGTCCAATCACTTGCGACAGCCGGCTCAAGCAGTATGGGTCGGAGAGGCGGTGGTCGCCGTTCTTAAGCAGTAGCAATTCGGCATCTTCGCTACTCACCAGATCCATAATCTTTGAGCTTAGGCACCACGGCACGTCGGTATCGCGCATGCCGTGGACTAGGCGTATCGGCACATCAATCGGCATAGGCTCGCGAAGCCGCAGATGGTTACGCCCCTCCTCAATCAGGTGGTTGGTGATCAGATACGGCTCATCGCTGTAATCGTTCGGCTGTTCAATCCGGCCATCGCGTTTCAGCGCTTCCTTCTCCTCCGCGGTCATGGAGGCGAACATCAAATCCTCGGTGAAGTCCGGCGCGGAGGCCAAGCCCATGATTGCCGCCAGCCGATCCAGCCGGGCTAAGGCGACGTTCAGCATGATCCAACCGCCCATGGAGGATCCAATTAGGATCAGCTTGCCCTCGGTCAGGTGATCAACGGCATCGATGGCATCTTGGGTCCAATCACCGATACACCCTTCAGCGAAATCACCGGATGACTCACCGTGGCCCGTATAGTCGAATCGAAGGAAGGAAACCCCGGCCCTACGGCACTCATCTTCAAAAAACGTCGCCTTGGTCCCGGTCATGTCGGAGCGGAAGCCACCTAGAAAAACGGCCCAGGGCCCAGCCTCGGCACCCGGCGCCACCGTGCGGTGATAGGCGATCTTCCGACCATCTGGCAGGCTCAAAAATTCAGGCGATGACATGGCGTTACCTCATTTGAGTCCCGCGCCTTGAGGTGACGTCGAGGCCTCAATAAATCTGATCGAACCCCTGTGTAGCAGCTAAGCCAGATCGGTCAATTGGGATGCCCGTGAGATAGCTGGAAATGGCTGGTGGTTGCAGGTGACAACCGCGCCGGTCCAATATATCTGACAGAGATCACCACCGGCCTTCCCCTGATTGTCGGCTTGAAACCGCCAGCGACGCGAAACCATGCGCCACGCACGACATCTAGATAAGGGCAAACGCACCGCCAAGCCCGGCAAACCGCCAATGCGGCGGCGCAGGCGGCGGCGCCAGCCTGAGATACCTGAACCCTCAGGCAGCGGCCGGCCGGTCGTGCTTCAGGTTCTGCCCTCACTGGTATCAGGCGGCGTTGAGCGTGGGACCGTAGAGATTGCCCGCGCCCTACTCTCGGCTGGCGGCACGGCTATTGTCGCGTCCAGTGGCGGGCCGATGGTTAAGCAGTTGCGCCGGGCCGGTATTAAGCACGTAACCCTGCCGCTGAAATCTAAGAACCCGCTGACGATCTGGCGCAATATCAAGCGCCTGGAAGCGGTGATTGAGGCGCATCAGGTCGATATCGTCCATGCCCGCAGCCGGGCACCGGCCTGGTCGGCCATGCGGGCCGCCAGGAATATGGGTGCCCATTTCATCACCACCTTCCATGCCGCCTACGGCCATAGTTCGGGCTGGAAGCGTGCCTATAACTCGGTCATGGCGATGGGTGATGTGGTGATTGCCGTCTCCGACTTCATCGCCCGCCATGTGGCCGATACCTATGAGATGAACCCACACCGACTACGGACTATCCCCCGCGGTGTCGACACCACCACCTTCCACCCAGAGCGGGTAGGGGCAAAACGGATCAAGTCTGTGGTCCAGGACTGGGCCATCGCCACCGATATGCCGGTGATTGTCCTGCCGGGTCGTGTTAGCCGCATTAAGGGTCATAAGGTTCTGGTTGAGGCGCTAAGCCAGCTGGGCCGGGAAGACCTCACCGTACTGATGGTCGGGTCCAGCGACGATAAACCCGCTTTCGCGAAAGAGCTGCAGAAGCAGATCGAACAGGCGGGCCTTGGTCTGACCATTCGCCTGGTTGGTCCAAGTGACGATATGGCCGCCGTCTACGCCATTGCCGATTTGGTAGTGTGCCCCTCCCTCGTGCCAGAGGGCTTTGGCCGGACAGTGGCTGAGGCCATGGCCATGGGCAAACCGGTTATTGTTAGCGATGAAGGTGCACCGCCAGAGCTTGTGGCCCATGGCGAGACCGGCTGGGTTGTCCCAGCAGGCGATGCAGATGCCCTAGCGGACGCAATCTCGCGCACCCTGTCTTTGCCCGATCACCTGCTTGAGGAGATGGGGCGCCGGGGCATGCAGACGATCCAAAGCCGGTTCACTAAAGATCATATGTGCAACGCCACCTTAGCGCTCTATGACGAACTTCTGGTCGCCAGCCTTTACGATGCTGAGATGGTAATTGATCAGGGCCCATTATCGTCAGCCGATCTACCTGCCTCACTGACCGATGTGGGAACGGACCCACCGCCAGAAAGGTAAATGGCACAAAACTATTAGATTAGTTGGCGGCCAAGGCGTAATCAGACGGCTTAGTTTTTGTAAGCGCCCACCAAGTCGGCCCGCCCATTCGTAAGATTTAGCAGCTTCATCAATGGCAACGATTGATATTCCCCAACGCAGTGATGGCAGCACCAACAGCCAGGCCGAGAACGGCACAGATACCGGCAACGGGGCTCCGGCTGCAGATTTAAGCCAGATCGATCAGGCGCGCCGCGTCTTGGTCATTAAGCTGGGCGCCCTGGGTGACATGATCATCGCGCTTGGCCCCTTTCAAGCGATCCGCGAGCGCCATCAAGATGCCCATCTCACACTCCTAACCACTGGCGCCTACGCCGAGATTGGCCGCCGATGTGGCCTGTTTGATGAGGTTCTGGTTGATAAGCGTCCTGGCTGGCATGAGATCGGCCGTTGGATGGGCCTCCGCAAACAGCTGCGCCAGGGTCAGTTCGACATGGTCTATGACCTACAGAACAACGACCGGACGGCGATCTATCACAAGCTGTTCTGGCCGCAGCCAGCACCAGCTTGGTCGGGCTCCGCGGCGAGCGCCACCTTCCCTTTTGAAGACCCGCGCCCGCCAACCCGCCATGCCTTTGACCGCCACCAGGATCAGCTTGCGGCGCTTGGCTTCAAGGATATCCCACTACCCGATGTGGGTTGGATGGAAACCGACGTAAGCCCCTTCGGCTTACCGGAGAAGTCAGCCCTGATCGTGCCGGGCAGTGCACCGCATCGACCAGAAAAACGCTGGCCTCAGCAACACTACATCAGCCTCTGTGATCGCCTGATCAATGATGGTTTCCGGCCGGTTCTACTGGGCACACCATCAGAGGGTGTGGTGACGCGCGAGATTGGCGCCGCTTGTCCCGAAGCACTGAACCTTACGGGTAAGACCAGCCTGTTTGATTTGGCATCATTGGGCCGCGCGGCGGTGCTCGCCGTTGGCAATGATACAGGACCTATGCACCTGATTGGTGCGGCCGGTTGCCCCTCAGTGGTGCTGTTCTCCGGCGCATCCTCACCCTATCTCAGCGCACCAATCGGCCCTGCGGTCACGACACTGCAAGAGGCTAGCCTCGACCGGCTGCCCATTGAGAAGGTTTGGAAAGCCGCGCAAAAGGCGATGGGTCAGGATGAGGAAGAGCCGGTCTAAAATCCGGCCCCTCAAAACCCCTTAACGAGAATACCGCCGGTCACAGGTCTGGCTGTGGGCCACCGGTAGGTTCACCGTTTCACCACCACAATCATAGATGCAGATTTTATCGGTGCGGGTTTGACGTAACCGACGCAAGCGACATTGGGTTGGCTCAATATTCTGGATCTCGTTCAGCAATGACCGTTGGGTCGTTTGGAAGGAAGTCTCGCAGAACCTTGTGCGTGAAATCTGACGACTGATCGAGCTGCCGTTATCGCAGCTATAGATACAGGTACGGCTGCCGGTACGCTGGATCTCGCGGTCACGAACACACATCACCGCCTGCTCTCCGCCAAACGGCACCGCGCGGGGCTGAACCCGCTGGAACTGCTGGAAAGCGCCTGCCTCACCGCCCTGGAACTGCTGGGCCTTAGCCTCGGAAATCGGGGTGGACAGCAACAGAGCCATCGCCATCAAACCAAACAAAAATGCGCGTGCCACGGCTCCGATATCCTCCTGAAGCATGATCATGTAACGCTAATAAAGGGCATTTTGGGGCCCAGGCCCACCAAAACCACGCGTTCACCGCATAACAAGCTTGAAACGTTGCGGCCTTGATGCCCCTAGCCAAGGCCGCGTGGGCGCGGTATTCCTCGGGATTGTGATGATCCATCATCGTAACGACCGTGTTGAAAGGCACCTCCATGTCCGACCTCGCTGAAGCCAAAGTTGCTGAAATCACCATGACCCTGCCGGATGGCGCGACCCGCACCTATCCGACTGGCACCACTGGTGGCGACATGGCGAAGTCGATTGCGACCAGCCTGGGTAAGGCTGCGCTCGCGGTAAAGGTGGATGGTGAGCTGGTTGATCTGAATCTGCCGATCAACGAAGACGCTAAACTCGAGATTATCACCAAGAAGTCTGAAGAAGCGCTGGAGATGATCCGCCACGACGCGGCCCATGTGATGGCTGAAGCGGTGCAGGAGCTGTATCCCGGCACCCAGGTCACCATCGGCCCGGCGATTGAGAACGGCTTCTATTACGACTTTGCTCGTGAAGAGCCGTTTACGACGGAAGATCTGCCGAAGATCGAAGCCAAGATGCGTGAGATCATCAAGCGCAACGCCCCATTTGAGCGTGAAGCTTGGGACCGCGACGACGCGATCAAGTTCTTCGAAGATAAGGGCGAAAGCTATAAGGCTGAGCTGATCCGCGACCTACCGGCCAGCGAGACGATCACCGTCTATAAACAAGGTGAGTGGCTCGACCTCTGCCGTGGCCCGCATATGCGCTCAACCGGCGATATCGGCGATGCCTTCAAGCTAACCAAAGTGGCAGGCGCTTATTGGCGTGGTGATAGCAACCGCGCGATGCTGACCCGCATCTACGGTACCGCCTGGCGCGATAAGAAAGAACTCGACGCCCATCTAACCATGCTGGAGGAGGCCGCGAAGCGCGACCACCGTAAGCTGGGCAAAGAGATGAACCTTTTCCACTTCCAGGAAGAGGCGCCCGGTGCTGTCTTCTGGCACCCGAAAGGCTGGACGGTGTTCCAGGCCCTGATCGACTACATGCGTGAGCGCCAAAACCGCGCCGACTATGTTGAGATTAACACGCCAGACATCATGGATCGCAGCCTGTGGGAACGCTCAGGCCACTGGGAGAAATTCGGTGAGAACATGTTCACCACCCAGGCCAAAGAAGACCGGGTCTTCGCGCTGAAGCCAATGAACTGCCCGGGCGGTGTCGAGGTCTTCAAACAAGGCCTGCGCAGCTATCGTGAACTGCCGCTGCGCATTGGTGAGTTCGGTAAGGTCCACCGCTTTGAGCCGTCAGGTGCCCTGCATGGCCTGATGCGTGTGCGCGCCTTCACTCAGGATGATGCGCATATCTTCTGTACCGAAGATCAGATCACCGAAGAGTGTCAGATCGTCTGTCAGCTAGTCCTCGATATCTATCGTGACTTTGGCTTCGAGGAAGTGCGGATCAAGTTCTCTGACCGCCCAGAAAAGCGGATTGGGTCGGATGAGATCTGGGACAAATCAGAAGCAGCATTGAAAACAGCGGTTGATTCAAGCGGCCTGCCCTACACCACCAACCCTGGTGAGGGCGCATTCTACGGTCCGAAGCTTGAGTTCGTGCTGCGGGATGCCATCGGTCGTGACTGGCAATGCGGCACGGTCCAGGTTGATTTGAACCTGCCTGGCCGTTTGGGCGCGTTCTATATCGGTGCCGATGGTGAGAAGCATGTGCCGGTGATGTTGCACCGTGCGCTGTTCGGCTCACTGGAGCGGTTTACCGGCATCTTGATCGAGCACTATGCCGGCAAGCTGCCGCTATGGCTCGCACCGACCCAGGCAATGGTGACCACCATCACCTCTGAGGGCGATGATTACGCCATGGAGATCGCCGCCATGATGCGGGCGAAGGGCCTGCGAGTTGAAACCGATCTGCGTAATGAGAAGATTGGCTACAAGGTGCGCGAGCACTCGCTGCAGAAGATCCCATATATCTTGGCAGTTGGTGGCCGTGAGGTTGAGCAACGCACCGTTGCGATCCGTACCTTGGGTGAGCAGGGCCAGACCGTCGAGTCACTCGATGATACGATTGAGATGCTGCTTGAGGCCTCAAAATCTCCACTAGAGCGAGCTGACGCGGCGAGTTAATCGCCGGTTGGCTTGTGACCCCTCGCCTTTGCGCGATATAGTTGAGAAATCGTCATATTTCGACGGCTAGGACTCGCGTTGCGCGAGCAGCCGTCGTATATGGCATGCGCACCTGTTCGATAATGCACCAGTAAACGCGTCAGGCGCATCGCCCCATTGGGGGGCAAGACGGTAAGTTGGTTTCCCACGGCTCAGACACAGCCGGGCCGACCCGTCATAAACAAGGTCGATAGAGGAGATACATCCATCCGCAGACCACGTTTTCAAGAAGCCCCGGTCCGCAATGACGGCCCGCGGGTTAATGATTTGATTGATGTCCCTAAGGTCCGCCTGGTTGATGCCGATGGCGAGATGGTGGGCGTCGTCGATATCGAGGAAGCCCTACGCCGCGCCGATGAGGCTGGCCTAGATTTGGTGGAGGTCGCCGGACAGGCTGACCCGCCCGTGTGCAAGGTCCTCGATTACGGTAAATACCGTTACGAACAACAGAAGCGCCAAAACGAAGCGCGGAAGAAGCAAAAAGTCATCGACGTCAAAGAGATCAAGGTTCGTCCAAACATCGACGACCATGATTATGAGGTGAAGATGCGCAATGCCCGCCGCTTTATTGATGACGGCGATAAGGTGAAGGTCACGCTCCGCTTCCGCGGCCGCGAAATGGCCCACCAGGATCTCGGCATTAATGTGCTGAACCGCATCCGCGGCGATTTGGACGAGATTGCCAAAGTGGAACAGATGCCCAAGATGGAAGGGCGTCAGGCGATCATGGTGCTTGCGCCGCGCTAAGCACCTCGCTACGTCACGAATAGCTGCCTTAACGGGCAGGAAAGCGACCGGCTGGATCAATGCGATCAGGCCGGTCGTCTTACATCAACCGGCGCCGCAATTAAGAAGAAGAATAAGCAATGCCCCGCCGCCACAACCAACATGGCAATAACGCCGGTCGGCGCAATGCCCGAACCGACCGCGCACGGACCAAGGGCCGCGATAAGCTTGGCCGTCCGAAACAGAAATACCGTCCCCGCTATGGTGATGCCATGGATGGTGTGGTTGAACGCCTGGGCGATTTCGGCGATGGCATCGTTCAGCCGCTGAAAGATGGCGAGGCGGCCAATGGCAACACCGTGTTTGTGCCAGGCTGCCTGCCCGGTGAGACAATCCGCTTTAACCCTTTAATCGACCCCCGCAACCCGGATCAGCCCACCGATGGGCGGATCATGGAGGTGTTGGAACCGTCGAGTGATCGGGTCGATGCGGCCTGCCAGCATTTTGGTGATTGCGGCGGTTGCCGCCTTCAGCATGTAGCGCCACAAGCCATTGGCGATTTCAAAGCCCAGCGCCTTCGCCAGGCCCTAAGCCAGAAAGGGCTCGACCCTGAGCTGGTAAAGCCGACAGAGGCTGCCTGGGGCGCAGCTGCAGCAGATGCAGGTGCCAGGCGGCGGATGGAGTTTACCCTGCGCAATGATGGAAGCCATGTGCGCCTAGGCCTCCATCGCCATCGCAGCAAGGTGATCGTTGATCTGGCCGAATGCCCGGTGGCCGATCCGGCCATCAGCGGGCAGCTGGAGGACATTCGCGCCTTTGCCAAGGCAACGCTTTGGTCGGGTGAGGCCGCCGATCTTCACATCACCAGCTGTGATAACGGGCTGGATCTAGTGCTGACCCGCAGCCGCAGCCCGTCACTGGATGAGCGGCAGGACTGGCCGAGCATCATCGAGGCGCATGACTGGGCCCGTCTCTCCTGGCGACCAGATCACCAGACACCGCCCGAAACGGTTATCGCCCGGCGCGAGCCGATCATCTCAGTTGAAGGCATTCCGGTCCCGCTACCGCCAGGTGGATTCATTCAGGCAACGACAGCAGGGCAAGCAGCGCTGATTAGGCATCTTCTAGGCGCACTTGATCAGTATGGCGTGAAGACTGATGCCCCCGTCATCGACCTGTTTTCCGGTATGGGCACCTTCACCATTCCCATGGCGGTTCGCGGGCACCGGGTACATGCGGTTGATGGTAATGGCGATGCGCTGCAGGCCCTACAAGCCGCCGCTGGCCAACGCTTTGCCAGCCGGGTGAAGGTTGAACAGCGCGACCTGTTCCAACACCCACTCGAAGATGATCTGCCGAAAGACACGGCAGCCGTGATCCTCGACCCACCACGTGCCGGATGCCAAATGCAGGCGACGGCCCTCGCCGAACGGGAGGTGCCACTGATCATCATGATCAGCTGCAACCCGGTAACCTTTGCCCGCGATGCCGGCATCCTGGTCGAGGGCGGCTATCATATCGGTCAGGTTCAGCCTATTGACCAATTCCAATGGTCCCCAGAGACTGAGCTGATTGCCACTTTCTCTCGCAACCCCCACCAATAGTAGGGCCAGATGTTTCGAAGCGTCGGTATTTGGCTACCGACATGATTTTGAAACATTTTTAGGCTATTATGGGTTGTCCCAGGGGCGGTTTGCGCCCTCGAGAGAAGGACTTGAGCATCGCAGTGCCGATGCCGACATTAGAGATGAGCACGCCACTTGATGATCGCCCAGACGGCGATCCACCAAAACCAGACGATGCGACGCCAGCCATTGGCGCGAACCTGGCCCGTTGGCGCGCCCAGGGCGGTGGCGATACCGACCCAATCCCAAACATGGAAGCGATTATCGCGGCGGCACAAGAGATGCAGCCCTACAGCTCGCAGCGGACCACCAAGGTTGCCGCTGTACTGTTCGATATCCGCACCGGTGAAATCCTAGGCAAGGCCGCCAACAGTTTCGCCTCCGGCATCCATATGACCGATGACGAGATGCGCGCGGACCGGGACCGCAAAGATAAGAACATCGCCCATGCTGAGGAGACGGTGCTCGACGACTTTATGCGCCGGGTGAACAATGGCGAAACGCCCCCGGTTCCAACCAAATATCTGGGCGTTTACGCGACCCACTCCAGCTGTCCACGATGTGCCCGTAAAATTTCACGCACTGGGATCAGCACTTTTGTCTCCACCACCAGCTCACTGGATGTGGATGATCGCTTTGCCCGCAATTGGGCGGTGGACATCATGGATGGCAAAGAAATCCTCGATAAGCGCGAGGAAGATTTGGGCGGACCGGTTGATGTTCGCCTGGTCACGGTCGATCCGGATCCAGAGCTAGCCGCCAAGGGTAAGTTCAAATGGGCCGACCCCAGAACCGACCACTTCAAGCCGGTTGAGGAACAGGCAGCACGGCTGAAAGCTGGTGACGCAGAGTACCAGCCGCCGAAGCCACAGATTGGCCCACCAGCCAACTCCGATGACCCGGGCGGCCCGGATCAGGCGCCACGGCGGAAAATACCCTAATCACGTGTAAGTTGGTTATGTGAAGGTAAGGCGCTAAGGCGCCGGCTGCCCACCATCGCGCGGCCCCTTCGGACCGCTACCATCATCGATATCGGGACCCTGGCCAGGGCGCTTGTCTGAACGCCAACCACCGAGGCGTTTGGCAACCTGATCGATATCGCCAGCCGCTGGCGGATAAGGCCAGTCGGGGCGGGCATCAAGCTTGGCCACTTCACGATCCAGGAACGGCATCGCCTCCCGCTCATCATCAAAGACGTGGAAGTCTGCACCGGCTTTAAGGCCGTATTCTTCCGCTGATTTGATCAGCTCGTTCCAAGCTCCGTTGTGATTAACGATCACCAACGGCACATCCTTGAACAGCGGCTCTGCCTTACGAAGCTGTAGCATCGCAAACATTTCTTGGCTGGACCCGGCACCACCCGGCAGGACCATCACACCTTTCACCGGCTTGTCCGGCTCCGGCATGAACATCTGATACATGCGCTCATAGATGTCCTGGGTAAGGCTCAGGCTGGTCATCGGTAGGTTCTTGTCGTCAGTCGCCAACTCACCGTTGTTGCGCCAGACCTGTTCGGTGGTAACCCCGTGGACGCAGGTGCCATGGGCAATCGCCCCACGCGCAACAGCCCCCATCATTGAGACGTTGCCCGCGCCATAGGTCATGCCCCAGCCGCGTTTGCCAATCTCATCGCCGGTACGGGTTGCGAGCGCGATATCCGCCTCATCCTTAGTTGAGGCCGAGCAATAAACCGCGATCGTTACATCGGGCAGAGTCGCTTCGGGTTTACAGCCACTATTGGGCAGATGAAGGGCGCCGCCCGGTGCCGATGTTGGTGGCTTGAAGTCGGGCTCACCAGCAGGTTTTGGTTGAGGTGGCGGCTTCCGCTTTGCCTCATTAATGACGCCGATAACGTCGCGCACTTGGCCGATACCATTGGCGAGTTGGAACACCTCATCCGGTTTCTCTTTCGCCAAGCCACGGGCCGACATGTCTTCAAACAGGCGAGCCAGCGGATGCCGCTTGCCATTCTCTTCAACAAAGACGACCGGCTTGTCCCAATAGAGATCGGGCTCAATCCGCTTTGCCACCAAGACTGACATGGCCAGCATAGGGTCAGCATCGGGCATGAAGACATAGGCGTCCGCCGTCTCCATGCGTGTCTCTAGCTCTTTATGGAATTCGTAGTCGTCTGCCAGATCGCCTAGCAGTCGGTGACGGCGGTCACCGGTCAATTGGTTTGCTGTAATACCAGCGGGCGCGCTGCCCGAAACCAGAACCTTCGCCATCAATTAGCCACCAGGCCTCGGGTCACGGCGATCGTTACCCCGGCGGCGATCGGTCAGTCGGCGATCCACATCGGATTGGTCTGGGCCATTTACCTGCTGGCGCGGTTGATCCGGCCCGCTGGTAAGGCGCTGACTTCCGGTGTTCCGGGTGTCCCCGCCATTTCGGCGGCGCCAGCTAGACAGGCGCCGTTCCGTATCAGCATCACCAGTGATCAGCGGCTGCTGACCCGTAGCGTCGATGGCAGGGCCATTATCACGGCCGATAGTACGCTCCAGGGTCTTGTCGAGATCGCGCTGATTATCCACCACATGGAAGTGGTTGCCAGGCTCATAGCCATAGTCCTTCAGCACATCCTGAAGATCGTCCCAAAAGCCCTCTTCATTATAGAGAATGACCGGGCGGCCATGCAGGCTGGGATCATTTTCCCGCATATGCATGACGGCGAGCATTTCCTGAACGGTTCCAATGCCGCCGGGCAGAACGACAAGGGCGTCTGACTGCCGGATCATGTCGTCCATACGGTCATAGATGTCATCCGCGATGCGGATGTTGTCGATGTTGATCTCGTCTTTCTGGGCAACCTTCAGCTCTTTGCCGAAGAATAGGCCGGTGGTGACGCCGGTGACGTAACCATCGCGATCATGAACCCCAGCGGCGACCTGCCCCATCATGGAGACGTTAGAGCCACCAAACACCATGCCGTAGCCATTCTCAGCCAATAGCTGCCCGGTCTTACGGGCCAGCTGCAGCATGGATGGATCTTTGGTTGAGGCAGAGGTAAAGACCGCCACGTTCAGGTTGGGGCGAACCTTATCCGCACCCTTGGCATTCAACTCATCGACCAGATCCATGTATTCCGGATCATGCTCGTGATCATCAGCCGGGTTAAGCTCCGGCATCCAAATGCCCTCATCCAGCTTGGCTGGGATTTCATCGAGGGTCTTGGCAACGGTGAAAAACTGTTTTTCCGGCTGATGGACAAAGCCGCGGTCACGCAGAGTTCGGATCAAACCGATATAGGGGCTCGGCGCATCATCTGGTGAATAAATGACCAGAGGCTTGCCGCGAACGGCCGGTGCTTGGAACTGGTAATCGATGAAAAGCGAGGTGGTGAGCAGCGGATCAGCACCAGGCAGGATGACATAGCCATTAGCCTTGGCGATATGCGGGGCCAGTTCCGTCTTGAGGTCGTAATCACCGTCGAGATCAAAAAGTGGCTTAAAATCTGTGCCGCCAGCAGCGCTGACAGGTTTTAGAAATTCGGGCTTACCCGAGATTGCAATTGAACGCATAAACCTAGCCGGGGGCTTTCAACATCATCATTACCGACAACCAGGAGACCCCTAAAAGCTGGGTCGCAGATGCGGTTGCCAATATCCGCTAAACCGCACAGGACAGTGCGATTGACGGTCAAAATTGACCGATGAATGAACCGTAGCACCAGATGATGAAAGATTTACGATCAGGCCCGCCGGGGATCATTAAAGAACAATGAAATTTCAACAGGCTAATAATGGCCTGGAGAGGCAGGGATACAGCTGAGCTTTAGTGAGCGAGCTGATTTGCCTGGCTAACACGGTTAGCGGGCAATCCAGATCCATGGGATCGCTACAAAAAGATATCGATCGTCGCATCTTCAAATGCGAGCCCCTGCAGAATCACGCCGCCGCCCTTGTAAAAGACAAAGGTGTCGCCATCCAAAGTGGGGCGCAGCAGGTTAAACTTCTCCGGCAGGCCAATATCATCAAGGACATCGACACGGTCTAACGCGGGATTGAAGTCGGGGATCAGATCGATGTCAGGGCCGATGAAGAACACATCGGCGCCGCCCTGGCCAAACATCGTGTCGGGCCCCTGGTTACCGTAGAAGACATCGTTTTGAACGCCACCAACCAGGATATCGCCATCCTGGCCGCCATACAGCGTATCATTACCCCGGCCACCAAACAGGATGTCATAATCCTGATTGCCATAGATCACGTCGTCATCTTGGTTACCGTAGAGCACGTCTTCGCCAGCCAGGCCAAAGATCGTGTCATTACCCTCACCGGCACGAATTTCATCGCTACCGCCGCCGCCAGTGAATTGATCGCTCGGATCAACAACCTCACCGTCACGGAAGTCAAACTGCCATAGTCCAGCGACGCCAGTGTTGCCCTGTGATTGCTCAAGCAGCAGCATCTGAGATTGATCACCAGACGCGGGGAGTTCGAAGAAATTTTCGCCATCACCTGCGGTATAGCCAGCCCGCGCAATTGTGCCGCCCAGGCCATCAACACCACCTGACGCATCACCGGTGGTCCAATTGATGTCCTCATATCGGAATTCAATATTGAAATCCTGGTCACCAACCTTGGTCACCACGAGCTGAAACGCGTTCAGTAGTGAGATATCAGAGCTAAAGAAGCCAACGTCATCCCAGGTGACAACAATCCGGTCACTATTGGTGTCTAGCTCGTACCAGACTAGGTTGGTTCCTTGGGAGTTACCGCCTGGTGTCGGCGTAACCGTACCCGGGCCAACATCCCCAACACCCGTCGGCAAACGGGTGTCCACATCCGCAAAGAATGGCGTGAACTCTGGGTTGTTGCTAACCGCAGTGATGGCATCCGGCGTAAAGGTTGAACGCGGCGCGTCAAAGGTGATCGAGCCGTTATTGTTAACGTAGATCTCATTATAAACTTGGCCAAAGAGATCTAGGCCATTCTCAAACACCGGCGTGATGTCGATGGCCTGGGTAGACCCGTCATCATTTCGTTCCAGGAAGTTAGTCCCGAAACCAATTTGACCGCCCAAATCATTAAGTAAGAACGCCACGACATACCTGCACTTTGTCGAACTGTTGCGCCAGGATAACACGGCGCTTCGCGGCCACCGCAAGCGGCCACCCGAAAGCGATACTCACGTAAGCAGCGTTGACCAGCGATAAAAACGAGGTGTTCAAGTGCCCTGACGGCGGGCAGTAACCTCAATTTCTATTTTCATTCTAGGGTCTTGCAGGCCAGCAACGATCATTGTGGCGGCGGGCCTTGCGGTACCAAAGTACCGCCGGAGGACTGGCCAACAGGGCTCAAACAATTCCGCATCGGTCAAGATATAGCGAACTCTGACCGCATCGTCGGTGCTGCAACCCGCTTGTTTCAGGGCCGATTCGATATTTTTACAGGTCTGTTCGCACTGGTCGACCACGTCATCGGAGATGGTCATGGCCGCATAATCAAAGCCGGTGGTGCCAGCGACAAAAACCCAATCACCATCGACCACCGCCCGCGAGTAGCCAATGGCTGCCTCAAACTCTGAGCCTGATGAAATGTGTCGTCTCTCGGTCATGTGATCTTCTCCATTACGGCATGCGGTGAGCCGCATATTGCCAGATTGGCCTGGCCGCGCCAGCCTACCGATAGCGCCAAACCATTCAACCGGGACAGACCTTGCCGAGCCATATCCTCCTCCTTACCGGTGAACGGGAAGCCCCCCACTTTCGGACCTTCCTGACCACCCGCAACCCAACGCTGACCGTCTCGGATGCGCAGGATCGGGCGGGCATGGAACGGGCGCTAGAAGGCCGGATGGATAGCACTAGAATTATCGCCTTCCTGACCGGCGTTATCGTGCCAGCGGCGATCTTGGATGCCCTGCCCAGCGCTGCTTACAACATTCACCCAGGGCCACCAGAATACCCGGGCAGCTATCCAGAGAGCTTTGCGATCTGGGATGGTGCAACGGCTTATGGGATCACCGCGCATGAAATGGCGCCAAAGGTTGATACCGGCGCCATTTTGCGGGTGAGCCGCTTTGACCTGCCAGTGCAACCAGACCTCAACAACATGGGCGATCTGGTCTTTGGTGCGGCGGTTGAGATGTTCGCCGCCATCGCCGAACATTGCGCGATCAGTGATGACGACATCCCGCCCAGCGGTGATCACTGGGCGGCCAAACGCTACACGAAGCAAGACTTCGCAGCGCTTTGCCGCTCGGGCGGCAGCTACGCGGGGGCTGATCTCGACCGCTTACGGCGTGCCTGTGGCAAAGACTTTATCGAGAACTGAATTGAGAAGTGGCAGCGAGACCCGGCGATTAGGCGCCGGCATTCTCTGGCGTGGTGTGCCGGGCACGAACGCAACGCTCAATCGCGGCGGCCGATAGGCGACCCAGCTCAAGCTCAATACGAATGATCTCAAGCAGGCGCGTCTCTTCATCGGTGAGCGGGCCATCCATCGCTGAAATCTCGCAAGCCAGGGCGTAGGCCGTCTCACGCAGGCGCCATGGGTTAAGGGCATCGCGTGCCAGGCCAAGCACGGTATCCAAACCACCCTCTTCCTGCAGGATGTCCACGCACTCATTGGCGATCTGGCCAATTTGCGAGGTATCGAAATCAGCGAAGACGGGAAGCAGGCGAATGCTCTCACCGATGGCAGAGATCTCACGGTCGCTCATATCGCCATCAGCGGCCGAGGTGACCACCATCAGAAACAGCAGCGCGCGGTGAATACCGATATTGGACAAATCAGACATGGTGAGATCGGACCTATGTTGGGGGTCTGCCCTAAAGACCAGAACAGTTGGCAAGAACAGTCGGGCGAGAGCGGGGGTATCAGTCACCGCTTAAATGCCCGGTCGGTAGGGGCAGGGTCAATTGCCAATAGTGTCACCAGATGTGATTGATCCAACCACGGGTCGCTTGACCCCGGCACGGTAGCCACGTAACGCCATGGCCCCATGGATATCGTCATCACCGTTACATTGCCGGTTTTCGCCATCATCTTTGCTGGCTGGTTTGCAGGCCGTTCCGGGCTGTTGGGCAGTGACGGTAGCGTGGCGCTAAACCAATTCGTCTACGCCTTCGCCCTTCCCGCATTGCTGATCGTCAGCCTGACGGAAGCGCCCTTAGCACAAATCCTCCACTTGCCATTTATTGCGGTGTTCTGCGGTGGCATGGCCCTCACCTATATAGTGGGCGCCATCGTCGCCATTGTTCGGCGTCAGCCGGGGGAGGCTATCGCCATGCAGGCGCTCAAAGCCAGCTTCCCCAATACCGGCTATATGGGCATCCCGCTTTTCATCGCTTTGGTGGGTGAGGCTGGCCTGCCGCCGGTGATTATCGCCACGGTTATTATGAGTTCGGTGATGGTCGCGGTTGGGGTTGTGACCCTTGAGGCATTTGCCGGCGGCGGAAAGCCACCACTGACCATCGCCCGGGACATCACAATCGCCTTGCTTAAAAACCCGCTGGTGATCGGATCGGCAATTGGCATTGCGCTCGCCCTCCTGCAAGTGGGGCTAGCAGAGCCGATTGAGCGGTTCTGTCGATTGCTGGGGGCCGCCGCTGGGCCTTGCGCCCTCTTCGCGATTGGCCTGTTCCTGGCCGGTCAAAAGCTGACCGAGGGCATCTGGGAAGCGCTTTGGCTTTCCTTCCTAAAACTGGTGGTCCAGCCCCTGGCGACCTGGTGGCTGATTGTCCAGTTTGTGCCGTTAGATCCCTATTGGGAGGCAGCGGCGCTGGTTTTAGCCGCTTTGCCCACCGGCGCCCTGACCTTTGTCGTGGCGCAACGTTACAATGCGCATGTTGGTGCAACATCTGCCGCAATATTTGTATCAACTTTGATCTCAATCATTTCGTTATCCGTCCTTCTCATTTATTTGGCTCCTGTCTTTCAAAAAGGGATGACAGGTTGACGATCACAGCGAGAGACCTGGGGCTGAAACCCTAGGAAAACCGCTGAAAAACGATAACGACGAAAACTAATAATAAGGCGGGTAAAACCCGTGATCTGGCCCCGGCAGCACCGTCGCCAAACTGGTAACGCCAAGGCCCAAAGATAAAAGAGAACGACGTTAAGGAGCCATCCAATGGCAGCACTGCCAGCACAAGCAGCACCGGTTACCGGTCCTGCAAACCAAGACGCCAAGCTCTCCCCGCTTGACGCTGGTCAACAGGTTCAAGAGACCGTCAACGACAACGCCCACCTGCTTGAGCAGGTCGAGGCTCGCATCGCCGATCTCGGCTATCTCTGCGATAGCCGCACGCTCTATGGCCATGGCGGTCGTGACGTTTACTACCTGGTTGGTGACACCAACCGTCGCCTCACCGTCTCACAATGGGAAGTAACCCCGTTTATGACGTTTGAGCGCTTCGACGGTGATGAGTGGCGGGTGCTTTGGCAGGGTTCAATCAACAGCTTTGTCACCCATGGCCCACATCTCGACAGTGTGAGCCCTGTTGGTCCCCGTCTACGTCGTCTCGGCGCCACGCTGGCATCTCTCCGCGCGCATCAGAACCAAACTTTCTGCCGCTGGATTGAGAACCGCCATGGTGCCCTCGAACTTCGCGTAACCTCGCTCGACCCCTCCCTTGATGGTCGGCGGCTGATGCTTGGTAAGGCTGGTTTAAACGCCTGCCTACGTGAAGCTGATGGGATTCTAATTAAGCAGAAACCAGTGTCTAAACTGGTCTGCGAATGCACCAAAGATTGTGCGATGACTCAGCTGCAGGAGTTCCTATCCACACCTGCACGGGCGTTATCCACGACACAGTTTGGCTCCGGGCTAAAAACTTTTGGCCGGACCCTCGCTTCTTTCTTGACCCATCGTTAGGAAAACGGCTGATAGCTTCGGCTGTCACCAAAACTTAATAAAAAGCCAATTTGGCGACAAACAGAGCCCCCACGCTCAAGCGGAAACACAATCGGTCTCCCCCCAAGTGGCTCGCCGGAAAACGGCGGTACACAAAAGGCCGTGCAACAAAAAAGAAGAGAACAATGCAATCGTTGCCACGTTACTTCCACGCTCCCCAACGGCGCGCGCTTCAACCGGCACGCCCGTACAACCGTCGCCAGGACCGCAACACACAACCGCGACAGACAATGAATCTTGCCCGCCCCCTAGAACAAAATAACGACGAAATGGGTCAGTTCATGGCCGCCCTGGTTGGCTTCCTACGCCGCCAAGGATACCTGCCTGGCACTGAAAATGGTTACCAGCCTGACAGCATCAGTGCGGTCACCTTCTACCGCATTGGCGGTATGGAAGAGCGCCTGATCCTCACCCGCGACACCAGCCCTTGGACCCTTGAGGCCCAGAGCGCTGATGAGAACGGCAACTGGATCAGCCACGGTGAAGCGATGCCAGTCCGCGATTTCGTTGTGGAACTGCAAACCGCAGCCAATGACGGCGTGATGGCCGGTGAAGTTGGTGGTGCTGAGGATAAAGTGTGGCCCGTCTTTGGTGCTGCCCTCAACGACGCCCTGCGCCAGTCTCACGGTTGGGTTGCCCGCTTGGACAATACCAGCAACGACAACGGCAATCAAACCATTCTGATCGGCAGTGAAGCAACCGGCGTTCAGCGCCGCCTGACCTTCGCCATCAACGGTCCTGATCGTGGTGCCGCGACCCTGGAAATGCTGAGCCATGGTGAGCCATCTGAGTGGCTGCCACTGGATGAAGGTCGTCTGACCTCAATGCTTCGCACCAAAGACGCTGCCCTGGCCATTGCCCGGTTCCTGCGCCTCGCGTAAGTCAGCGATAGACAAACAAAAACAGCCCCGGCATCGCCCGGGGCTTTTTTGTTGCCCGCTTACGCCCATTGCCAAATCACTGGCTACTGACGAAATCCCGAACGCCGGCAATCGCCGCTGACAGGCCAACCCGCTGGACCTCAACCCCCTCTGGGAAGGCAGGCAGCAGGCGGGATGGCACGGCGCTGTCCAACATCACAAACACCCCTCGATCATCACCGCGCCGGATCAAACGTCCAAAGGCCTGACGCAGGCGGAGGCGTATCTGCTCATCATCATAGGCCTGGCCGCCAAATCGTTGACGCCTAGCCTTATGGATCAGGCTGGGCCGTGGCCATGGCACCCTGTCAAAGACCACCAGCCTTAAGGCATCACCGGGCACATCCACACCATCTCGAATCGCATCGGTGCCAAGCAGGCAAGCATCCCGCTCACCCCGGAAGATATCAACGAGGGTGGAGGGGTCGATACCATCGGCGTGCTGGGCATAAAGTGGTAGCCCCGCTGCCTCCATTGCTGGTGCTAAACGCCCATGCACCGCCCGCAAACGTTGGATGGCGGTGAACAGCCCCAGCGCCCCACCGCCCGACGCCTCAAACAGCGCGCGATAGGCGGTCGCCAGTTGATCCATATCGTGCTTGTTCACATCGGTGACGATGTAGGCACGGGTCTGCGATGGGTAATCAAAGGGGGAGCGAACGCGCGCACGCACAGGTGTAATGGGCAGGTGATTGGCACCGCTAACCCGCTCCGCCGCCACCCAGCGCTGCGCGTCCTGATCCTCTTCACCGGCAATGGGCTTAGCCCCGCCATCGGTAAGGGTGGCGGAGGTGACGACCGCGCCCTGGGCGTGGGTCAGTACCGTCTCAACCATTGGCTCGGTTGGATCAACCCAATGTCGGTGATAGCCGATATCGATATCCCGTCCTTCAATCCGCGATACCGCAAACCAATCGACAAACTTCTCATCAATCACAGCACCGCTGAGGCCGGGGTCAGCGCTGGCTGGGTTATCGTTGCTGATACCCGCTGACGCTTCTGCAAAGTCAGCCAGGGTAACTAGGCCCATACGCCAGCCGCGATAGGTCTGCTCAACCCGCCGTTCAATCCCACGCGCCAGGGAATCAGCCCGCTGCCTGGTATCAGTATCCCAATCCTCCGCCCGCTCATCCATCAGGCGGATCAGGCGGCGCTTGATCGTGGAGAGTGGATCGATCAACCGACCCAGCCCATCGGCAAAGCCACGCGCCTGTTCAATCAGCGCTGGGGTCATGGGTAGCGGCGGGGCCTCAAGATCGTACGGGCTCTCCTTACCACCGGCATGGGTGTAGACATGGTCACGCACGGCGGCGAAGAAACGCTCCCCCGCCCCTTTGGCGCCATCCTCACCCAACCGCTTTTGCCAGCCCTGGCTGGGCAGGGTGCGCGCTGCTTCCTGCGCGGCATCCATGGCGGCCAGGCCTTCCTCATCCCCGGCCAGCAAATCCTCAACCCGGCGGGCAAGGCCACGGGCCCGGCTGCTGCGACCGGTTTCAGCGCCTAACAGCCAACGCCGCTGTTCGGCGGCTTCCTGCGCTGTCAGCGCGATGCCAAATGCGCTGTCGGCGGCATCGAATAGGTGGTGCCCCTCATCAAACACATAATGGGTGGGCATCGCCTCGATCGCCTCTTGGGCGGCCGTGGCGGCGTGGTAGAGCACCAGCGCGTGGTTCGCGACAACGACACGGGCGTGTTTCGCCGCCCTGGTATTGCGTTCGATATAACAGCGGCGATAGTGCGGGCAGGCGGCATAGATACATTCGCCCCGCTTATCGGCGAGCGCCGCCGTCCGGGACCGGCCAGCCAGATCCGTAAGCCAGCCCGGCAGATCCCCGGCGACCAGTGCGCCATCCCGGCTGGCACTCGCCCAACGGGTTAGCAAACCAAGCGGTACTGCGTTCTGAGGCGTGGTGGCGATGCGCTGGATCGCCTCCTCAAAATTCAGCAGGCATAAAAAGTTCTCCCGCCCCTTGCGCACGACCACCTGCTCGGGCGGCACCATCTCCGACAAGCGCTGCAGCTCATCATCAATCTGGCGCTGCAGGTTCCTTGTGTAGGTGGCAACCCACACCGGCCCTTCATTCATCTGCGACCACAGGGTGGCAGGCGCCAAGTAACCGAGCGTTTTCCCCACACCGGTGCCTGCCTCGGCAAGTATAACGTTCGGTTCACCCTCTGCCGCGCGGGGGCGGAAAGCTGCGGCCGTCGCGCTGGCATAGTCTGCCTGTTGGGGCCGTGCCTCACGTTGACCGCCCCTCGCTGCCAGCAATCGATCCAGCTGGGTTCGGGCGGCGGGCGGGTCCACCGCATCATTGCCCGGCGGCGGTGGCGGTGCCCGGTCTTCCCATTCCGGGGCCCGGCGCCAAACGGCAAAGGCGTTAAACAAATCCTGGCCGGTGGGTGGCCCGTTCATGCCCAACCGGTCCAGCACCAGCTTGCCCCAAGGCCAGCCCCCCTCCGCCATGGCAAAGGCAATGGGGCCAGCGATGTCCCGGTCACCGCGCATCGGCGCGGCCAACTCCTCAAGCAAGGCATGACCGATCAGCGGCATCGCCTCGAACTGTGCGTCCATATCACCGGGCGCGGGCTTGGTAAGGTCAAGCAACTCCGCCAAACCACCAACCGTCGGCAGGCAGAACTGCGCCGGGCGGCAGAAGGCAAAGAGCTCCAGCAGATCAAAGCCAGGGGCAACGCCCTTCATTTCCAGCCGTCGACCGATGGCACGGCCATGGCAGATCAGATGTGGCTCGGCGGTCAGCTTATCCCGCGCCTCGGCGATTGAGAGCTTGGCAATCTCGCCCGTCACCGCGCGGCGCAACGGACCCGCGGCACCCATCACCATGACGGGCAGTTGGGTCAGTGGATTGGGCGTCGAGGCCGGCAGGTTGTTCGACTGATCAGACAAGAGAGCGGACTGATTGATGGTCACGGGATTGGGGTCGCCCCACATCATCACTAGCCTTAAGCCGCAGCGATGGTTTAAGCAATGCGCCGGTCTGGCACTAATCAGGCCAGACCATTCTTGAAACCCGAAATCCACGAGATTGAACGATGACCGCACAAACCGAGAGAGAGCTCGCCCAAAACGCCCGCGCCTGGCCGTTTGAGGAAGCACGAAAACTCGTGCAGCGGTTTGAGAAGACGCCGCCGAAGAGTGGCAAGGTCATCTTCGAAACCGGCTATGGCCCATCCGGCCTACCGCATATCGGCACCTTTGGTGAGGTGGTCCGCACCACCATGGTGCGCCAGGCCTTCCAACGTTTGTCGGACTTACCGACACAGCTCATCTGTTTCTCTGATGACATGGATGGCCTGCGTAAGGTCCCGGACAACGTGCCGAACCAGGAACTGCTGCAGCAGCACCTGAATAAGCCGCTCACCGTCGTGCCAGATCCCTTCGGCACCCATGACAGCTTTGGTCGCCATAACAACGATCGGCTGAAGGCGTTCTTGGACCAGTTTGGCTTTGAGTATGATTTCTACTCATCCACCGATTGCTACAAGGCGGGCATGTTCGATGAGGCACTGCAAACGGCCCTAGAACGCTATGACGAGATCATGGGCGTGATGCTGCCAACCCTGGGGCCAGAGCGGCGCGCGACCTACTCCATCTTCCTGCCGATCTCGCCCTCCACCGGTGAGGTATTGCAGTTGCCAATCCTTGAGACCAAGCCGGATGCCGGGACCATCGTCTTTGAAGACGTCGACGGTCAGAAAGTTGAGCTGTCGGTCACCGGCGGCAATGTGAAGATGCAGTGGAAGCCCGATTGGGCCATGCGCTGGCATGCCCTCGGCGTTGATTATGAGATGTCGGGCAAAGACCTGATCGAGAGTGTGAAGGTCTCCTCCAAGATCACCCGGATCATGGGGTCAAAGCCGCCAGAGGGCTTCAACTATGAGCTGTTCCTAGATTCGGAAGGTCAGAAGATCTCCAAATCCAAAGGCAACGGCCTGTCGGTTGAAGAATGGCTCCGCTATGCCCCGGATGAGAGCCTGGCGCTCTATATGTGGCAGAAGCCACGCCAAGCAAAGCGGCTGCATTTCGATGTCATCCCGAAGGCTGTCGATGAGTATCTGACCTTCACCGAGAAGTTCCCAGGTGAAGAAACAGCCAAGCAGATGGAGAACCCGGCCTGGCACATCCACAATGGCAACCCACCGGCAGAACCAAACCATCTAAGCTTTGCCATCCTGCTGAACCTCGCATCAGTGGTGAACGCGGATGATAAGGCCGTGCTTTGGGGCTTCATCAAGCGCTACGCGCCTGAGGCCACGCCAGAAAACGCGCCATTCTTGGATAAGCTGACCGAATATGCGGTCACCTATTACCAGGACTTCGTGAAGCCGGAGAAAGCCTACCGCGCACCAACAGATCAGGAGCGCGCCGCGTTTGAGGATCTGTTAAAAGCACTGGGTGAGCTGACCCAGGAGATGGAGACCGAGGAAATCCAAACCGCGATCTTCTCCATCGGTAAAACCCATGGGTTTGAGCCACTACGCGATTGGTTTAAGGCGCTCTATCAGGTCCTGCTTGGCCAGGATCAGGGGCCACGCTTTGGGTCCTTCGTGAAGCTCTACGGTATTGAAGAGACCAAAGAGCTGATCCAGCAAGCGCTGGACGGTGCCCTGGTTAGCGAGACCGCCGCATAAACAGGTGAATGCCTCCCTGAACCGTGACGATACGCGGTTCAGGGGGGATCACACCTAACGGCCGCGCTGTTGGCGGGATCGGAAGTGCCGCTGGCTTAGGAAGCGGTTCGACGCTGCCTCACGCTGAATGCGGGTGCTGCGACTACGCTGGGATTGCAGGCGATCAACCTGGTTGCGCTGATTACGCTGGGTGGCCCGGCTGCCAGATGTGCGGGCGCGCCGTTGATCATCAGATTGTTCCAAGCGCCGGATGCGGTCGCTATCGCGCAGCACATTGCGCTGCTGCCGTGCAGTGCCGAGGCGCTGGTTCTGTTGGTCACGAACAGATTCTTGAATGCTATCCAGCCGTTGCCGCAGCTGCTCCTGCCGGGCTTCACCGAGGCGGCGGAGGTTGTCTTGCCGCTGGCGCAGTTGTTGGCGGCGTTCCCGCGCCTGGTCCAGCGCGTCCTGTTGCTGGCGCTGCTGACGTTCTAAACGCTGGCGCTGCGGGTCGCGGCCATCCTGGGTTGGGATACGGGATTGAGCCTGGGCAAGCGATGGCGCGCCGAGCGTGAACGCAGCGGCGAGGCCAAATAGCAGTTTCCGTCGGGTTTGATCAGCCATCTTCCGTTGTTATGGCATCGAGGATTAAGGGCTCATCCTCATCTTTAACAATTCGCTGGTTATGCCAACGATCCACACTGCGGAGGTTCTTAACCAGAATGCCCATCACCGCCCGGATGAAGGGGGTTGTCTCACTAAGGTGATCACGGAAGCTAGCGCCGGAGACGAGCATCAACTCGCAATCCTGGATGGTACGGGCCGACGCCATGCGCGGCTCACCATCAACCAGGGCCATCTCGCCAAACAGCTCACCCGCACCGACGGTGCCGATGATGATTTTGCCCTCTGGCCGATGCTGGAAGATCTCCACCCGGCCAGATTTGACCACGTAGAGGTAATCCCCCTGATCACCCTCTTCAAAAATTAGGGTACCGGCGGGATAGAACTGACGGTTCATAACCCCCGCGCTTGCTTGCATGGTTGACGACATCTGAGCCACCCTTCTGGTTCTCTAGCGACCCTGCCATTTCACTGCCCTGCATGGAACAATATGCGGGTTGGGCAGCTTAGCTTCAATCGTATTCAAGCAAACGATGTTCCAAATCAGGGTTTGGTAAGTGGTCAGAAGCCGCTCAAGCCGCCAGTTTTCCGCGGCTATAGGCGAAATCCCAGTACAGGCTGCGGGCCCGGCGTGCCACGGGCCCAACCGGCAGGGCACGGGTTTCGTACCGGGTTAGCGGCAGAACCTTTGGGTAGTTGCCGGTACAGAAAATCTCATCCGCCCGCTCAAGCTCATCGGTGGTGATGCGGCCCTCAATCACCTCAAACCCATCATCGCGGAGCAGGCCAATCACCCGTTGCCGGGTGATGCCGTTGAGGAACGTGCCATTGGCCGCCGCCGTATGCACCACGCCATCTGTCACCATGAAGAGGTTGGCTGAGGCGAACTCCGCCACATTACCCATGGGGTCGCACATTACCGCGTTGGTGAATCCGCGATCGGTGGCGGCCTTAATGGCGAGGGCTGCATTGGGATAAAGGCACGAGGCCTTCGCATTGGTTGGCGCGGCCATCGGTGTTGGCTTTGTCCGATCAGACAGGCAAGCGGAGAAGCCAGCCTCAAAATCCGGCAACGGGGATTCATACATAGTCAGGATGAACTTGGTGGAGCCCATCTCCGGTACGACGAAACCAGACTCAGCGTAGAAGCTGGGGCGGATATAGACCGCCTCTTCAGTATCCAGCTCCTGCAACCCGACAGCAGCCAAGGCTTCAATCTCCTCAGCGCTGATGGCGGGTTCCAGGCCCATGGCCTCGGCAGAGTGGATGACGCGCTGACAATGCAGGTCAAGATCAGGGGCGACGCCCTCAAACCAGCGGGCCCCATCAAACACCACCGATGACATCCAAAACCCATGGGTTGCGGGCCCGATAACTGAGGGATTCCCGCTATGCCATTCGCCATCAATGTAATGGACCATTCGACCTTTCACCGCCGTCTCCCCTTATTGCTTTTTGTTGAGCAGATCATCGTTGCCGCAACCTACCGCGAAGAACAGAGAGCGGCAAAGCCTAGACGACGGCTTCGACCAACTCTGCGGTACCGCTGCGGTGTCGCCGATCTTCCAATGCGTAATGTTGAAGGCCACCAGATAGGGATCGCAGCTTGTCGTCCTTGCCGGCCCGGGCTGCCGTCATCTTCCGACGGCGCTGGCAGATCGCATAGTGGATTTGCCGGATCATTCGATCCCCGATCTGTTGGATCAGGGGCTCCGCCTGATCACCAGAACCATGGCGACGCAGCAGGCTGGTTGTCGGGTGCGGGTCCAGGCCGTTATCGGGCATCTCGAACATAAAACCTCGCTTTTGCTGGAAGAACATCAGCAAAATAGGTTTATATTCTTATATTGTCAATTTAGGTGCCGAGATAGCTATTGGCTAGCCCACAGAATGCGCGCCATCCACTCAACATCACTCAAGGCCAAAACCGGGTTTTCGTGATCCGGGTTGATGCTCTTCAGCTCGATCTTCGTGGCCGTCTGGCGGACTAGCTCCTTGGCCATTACCTCGCCACCTTGCGTCTTCACTACCACCCGGTCACCCCGTCGGATCGTAGCACCAGGTGAGACGATCAGGATGTCACCAGGGCCAAAGGCGGGCTCCATACTATGGCCGCTAACCTCCAGCGCATAGGCGTGCTCATCATCGATACTGGGGGCCTCAACCAGGTCCCAGCCAGCACCCGCCGGGAAGCCGCCATCGTCGAAAAACCCTTGCTGTCCGGCCTCTGCAAAGCCGATCAGCGGGATTTGGCTGCGTGCCGGTTGCCGCTCTTCGATGAGGCCAACAAGCTCCGCTAGCGAGGCACCGGTCGCCTCCAAAATCTTCGACAGGCTCTCCGTTGATGGCCAACGGCTTTTGCCTGATCCCGTGGTCCGCTTGCTCTTATTAAACGTGGTTGGGTCGAGCCCAGCCTTTTTAGCCAGGCCAGATGGGCTCATGCCCCGGCTTTGTGCCAGGCGATCGATCCCGCGCCAAATATCTCCATGGGTAAACATAGGTTTAATTTCCCATACGCCTACGGAATTTCATATAGGCATATTTTCCTTTTTTGTTGACTTGTTGCAGAGGCGCTGCAATAAGGCATTTATTCCTATTTGGAGACTTACTCGTATGTCATCAGCACTTTCTACCCCTAAGACCCCTTCTAAACCGTCAATACACGACAATACAACTTATAAGAATAAGTTCTTATCAAAATCTTCTTATACGGGTGCCGAGACCCTGGAATTCACCGATGCCGAGGAGGCATGGTTCTGGTTCATCGCCGCCTATGAGGCACGGCAGAGCGGCGCCCGCATCGTGGCCGGTGCTGGCAGCCTACCCCGCCCTTGCGAGCCCCTCGACATCCTCCGGGTGGTTGATCGCCTGTATCGACAACGCCGCCTGTTTGCCGACCATCTGCGCGTCCTGAACTTCTACGGCCGTCGGGGCAGCCCACCAGACCCACGCCGGGATCGCGAGCGTAAAGCTTACGGCCTTTGGCAAGAGGCACTGATGCGCATTGAACCAATGCTGCGGATGAAGGGCATCGTGCCATGAGCGCGGCCAGCAGTCAGGAACCGCAACCACGCATCTTCATCGTGTTCTCAGGTGAGACTGAGCTGCGCTGGCTGCGCATCCTCAAGCCGGGCTTCCGCCACTGCTTCGCCCTGATCGATAACGGACGCCATTGGACGGTGTTTGAGCCGCTCTCGGGCTATTTCGAGGTCCAATCCCTGGATGTGTCGAGCAGTGTTGATCTGCCCCTGCTCTATGCCGCCAACCCACAGATGACAGTGATTGAGGCAGAGCACGTAACCCGCCCAGCCTCGCAAGCACCGCCCGCCATTCTGTCCTGTGTTGAGGCGGTCAAACGGCTAATTGGCCTGCATAACCCGCTGATTGTTACCCCCTACCAGCTGTTCCGGCATCTGCAACGCCAACAGAACGCCAGCATCTCAGCGGGTCAGGCACTTCTGCCGACACCGCACCCAGCACGAACCCCCATCCCCGCCTTAGCGTCAGGAGATCACCACCATGGGTAGTCTATTTTCCCGATCCAGCCCGGTTAACCCCGTCCAGTTGATCGCGCCCGAACCAGCGCCGCAGCTGCCACCCGTTACCCCGCAACTTGAGCCACTGCCGCCCGTTATGCCGACCCCACCGGCACAACCGGCCCCTGTTTTGGCACCACTGCCGCCACCAACGCCGCCAGCCCTACCCCGGTTGCCACAGCTGGACTTACAAACCCGGCTCAACAACCTGCAGCAGCTCTCATCAACTAGTGGCGGCTCCTCTAGCAGCAGCTTCGGCGGTGGCTCTACGGTGGCGCCTAGCGCATCACCGAGCCCCAGCCCCGTCTCAACACCGATCAGTACCCCGGCCAGCCCGGCCACGAATAGCGATAGTGGCACGGGTAGTGAGGGCAGCGGTGACGCTGACACCGACAAGATCATCAACCTCCTTGATCAGCGTCGCAGCCGGTTCGGCACGATCCTCACTGGCTCCACCGGTGTGCTGACCCTCAATGATCTGGTGCCCCAGCGCCTAACCCTGCTTGGGGAGTGAGCGCGATGAACCGGCTCGACACACCACTAACAGAGGCCACGGCCCATACCGGGCCACCCCTCATGCTAATAGATGGCGGGGAAGATGATTTCGCCCGCGCCGAACAGCTGAAAACCAGGTTTGAGGCTGCCCTAAAGCGGCGCCAGCCTTGGGAAGATCATTGGCAGGAATGCTATGACCTCACCCTGCCGCAGCGGGCGCAGTTTGGCGCTGGATCATCCGCCGGCTCTCGCCTCCATGATGACGTCTATGACGGCACCGCCGCCGATGCGGTCGATCAGCTGGCGGCCAGCCTGCTCGCCAATCTAACGCCGCCCTGGTCGCGCTGGTTTGGCATCGTGCCCGGCCCGGACCTACCGGTTGAGGAAGGCGAGCGGATTGCCCCTGCCCTCTCAAAGATCTCAGAGCGACTGCAGGCGCATTTCGATCGCTCAAACTTCGCGGTTGAGATGCACCAATGCTATCTCGATCTGGTCACCGGCGGCACCGCCTGCCTGGCGCTGGAGCCGGAGCAGCCGGGCGAGATGTCCGCCTTCCGCTTTACCGCCGTACCCCTTGCCGATTTGGTTCTGGAAGAGGGGCCAACCGGCCGCCTGGACGTCACCTTTAGGCGGCTGGAGCTAACGGCCGAGCAGTTCACCACCCGTTTCCCAACCCAACCGCTGCCCAAAGTGCTCGCCGATGATAAGGCTGGCACAGCACGCACGGCGGTGATTGAGGCGGTGACACCCGACGGCCCCGCCTATCGCCATGAGGTAATCCTGGAAGAGGATGAGGCTGGCGGGCCCGTGCTGCTGGCCAGCCGCCGTCAGGCTGAAAGCCCGTTTATCAACTTCCGCTGGCTGAAGGCCCCTGGTGAAATCTATGGCCGGTCCCCGGTCATGAAGTCCCTGCCGGACATCAAGACCGCGAATAAGGTCGTTGAGCTGATCCTCAAAAACGCCTCCATCGCCGTGACCGGCATTTGGCAGGCGGAGGATGATGGCGTCCTAAACCCCGCCACGGTTGAGTTGGTGCCAGGTGCCATCATTCCAAAGGCAGTCGGCTCCGCCGGTCTATCGCCACTCGATATGCCGGGTCGGTTTGATGTCTCCCAACTCGTCCTCGATGATCTACGCAATCGCATTCGCCATGGCCTGTTGATTGACCGGCTGGCCGCCATGGATGCAAGGCGGATGACAGCGACGGAGGTGCTGGAGCAGTCAGCCGAGATGGCCCGCATCCTAGGCGCCACCTATGGCCGTCTGCAGTCAGAGTTGCTGACCCCGCTAATCCTGCGCGCGGTTGATATCCTGCGCAGCCGGGGCGAGGTGGCGGATATCCCAATCGACGGGCGCCTCGTCACCCTCGACCACCTATCACCCCTGGCCCAGGCACAGGCGCAACGCGCCGTGCAATCCACCCTCACCTGGTTGGAGGCGGCCAGCGCCCTAGGCCCGCAAGGCCAGGCGGTGATCGATACCGCCGCCGCCGCCCGTTGGCTCGGCAAGACCTTAGGTGTGCCGCCTGACCTGATGCGCGATCCCGCCTCAATGCAGGCCGATCTGACCACCCTTGCGGCGCAGCGTGCCGGGCTTCAGCGACCAGTGCCACCAACTGCGCCGACCCCACCAGCTCAACCAACCCCAATCACCCCCGCTTCCCCAAGCCAAGCATAGGAATGAACCCCATGTCTGAGACCCTGCTTCCCAACACCCTGCCACCGGCACCCCAAGTCCCCGCGCTGCCCGAGCCAGACAGTGCGGCACCAAGCGGCCCACCACCTGGCGTACCCGCCAAGTTCTGGAACCCTGAGACCCAGGAAATCCGCGTCGATGCCCTGCTCAAATCCTATCTGGAGCTTGAGCGCAAATTGTCAGAAACCGCCCGACCCGGGCCCCGGCCAGCGCCACCGACTACGCGATCAGCGTGCCCAACGGCCTGTTTGAGCCGGACCCGGATATCAACCAACGCCTCTTTGATGCGGGTTTTAGCCCAGACCAGGCGCAAACCGTCTACGACCTCGCCGCAGAATACGTCCTGCCGCTGATCCGTGAGATGGCAGCCGAGTTCCAGGCTGAGCGTGAGCTCGAGCGTCTGGTCGAACGTTTCGGTGGTGAGGCCAAGTGGCGTGAGATTTCCCGCCAGATCCTCGCCTGGGCGCGCAAGGAAATGCCAGAGCCTGTGGTTGAAGCGCTTTCCTCCACCGAGGCAGGCATCATCGCCATGTATCAGATGATGACCAGCGGTGGTAAACCCGGCGAGGCGATTAACCCAGGCGCCATTGCCGCCCGCACCCAGGGTGCCGGCCCCAGCGGCAACCCGGATCTGGACACCATGATCCGCGATCCCCGTTACTGGCGGGAGAAGGACCCAAGCTTCATCGCCCAGGTCACCGACGGCTTCAAACGCAAATATGGCGCCTAATGATCCCAGGGGGTCCCGTTCAACCGGGATCCCCAGCCGCCCATCTGGCATAGATGTCGCCGGAGTTGGCGGCGATGGGCAGCGCCATGATCTCGGCCTTCATCGCCGCACCATCGATCCATTGCTCATGCCTAAGCTTGTGCTCCTCGCCCAGACTAAGGTTGAACATGTACCCATCCAGATGATCGATGCAGGCAGCGGCGACATCCCGTTGAATGGTGGTGAACTCGAAGGATAGGGCTGGCACGGGTTGGCTAAGGCCAGACAGCGCCGCCAGCTCATACCCCTCCACATCAATCTTGATGAAGTGGGGCCGGCCATGGGCCTCAATCAGCTGGTCAATGGTAATGACCGGCACCTTGATCACCTGATCCCAAACCTGCCCCTGCCATTGTTCAGCCGTGGCGGAGGCTGTGATCAAATCGGGCGATACGGTTGAGACGGTCGGGTTGGCCGTATTCAGGTGGAGGGCAATCTCCCCCACCGCATCACCCACCGCGGCCTGATAGAGGCTAACCCGCTGCTCGCGCCCATAGAGTAATTGCAACGCCCGAAACACCGAGGGTTGCGGCTCCACCGTCACCACCGAGGCGCCGAGCTTTAGAAAACTAGCCGTCCGATCCCCCACATGGGCACCCAGGTCAAAAGCCAGCATCCCCGGCTGCACGAACGCGGCATTCAGCCGATCCATCCGCGCCATACGATCCGCATCGCGGTAGTAGATATCCAGCGACCGGCCAATAGCAGCTGCTTTCGTCGAGCGTGATCGCGGCGGCGCTTTTATCGGCAATGTGCTGGTCCAGAATTTGTCATTTGATACAAAAATACCTATATTACACCAATAGGAGCCATGCCATGCTTATCGAACGAACCAAGACAGCCCATGATCCAACGGCGGTTGAGATCACCGATAGTGAGGCCATGGCGATGGCCCGCGCCGCATTAAACCTGTTTAGCAAATGGGGACTGAGTGATAGCGAGGCGCGAGCACTTTTGGGGGGCGTAAGCAGCAGCACGTATAATCGCTGGAAGACAGGAAGCATTGGTCGTATCAGTGCGGATCTGGCCACCAGATTATCCATCTTAATGGGCATTCATAAAGGTCTTGGATATTTGTTTAGCGACCGGGTTCGCCGATATAGATGGGTAAAGCGCCCCAACAAGGCATTTTCGGGACGCACACCGCTTGAGGTTATGACCGAGGGCAACTCGATGTTCTCTTTAATGCGCGTTCGCACATATCTTGATGCTGAACGAGGCGGCTGGTGAGCGGCGCTGGGGCCGACGGGCAGTCCATCACCAAGGTCAATTGGCCGCGCGCAGTGCGGGTTATCTATTCGATATATCCCCCGATTGATCTGTTTGAAGATATCGCCGATCCCGAGGATTGGGATGCCATTGCCTCAGCAGAGGCCAAAACCAATCCACGCTTAGTTGAGCGTATTGGTAGACTCGATTTAGTGCCCCCTGAACGCCGAGTAGGCGGTACTGGCGCGAGTTATCTAATGGCCCCATTCGTACATTGTAGCACCGACCGACCCGGTCGCTTTACCGATGGCAACTTCGGGATTTACAGCACGGGCAATAGCGACGAGGTGGCCATTCGTGAAGTCGCTTACCATCACGGCCTTGCCATGGCCGATAGCCAAGAGGAGCCTGGCTGGACTGCCCAATTCAGGCAATTGGTCGGCGCAATAGATACGGACCTAGTCGACCTTCGCGGAAAGGACGAGTTTCACAAACCGGATGATTACCATCTGCCACAGAAAATTGGTGCAACGCTAAGGCAGCAAGGCTTTAACGGCATCGTTTACGACAGTGTTAGATGTCCGGGTGGCGAATGTGCTGGTCTGTTTTGGCCTGATCTTATTGCACCGCCAAGGCAAGGCGATCACTATCGGTTCCATTGGGATGGCACACAGGTGGACCGCTTCATGATAGAGGGTAGCAACGATGTATTCTCGCTGATCGACTAACGCTCTGCACGCTAACCCACCCAAAGCTGGAACAGAATGCCGCTTACAAGAGAGCCACTCAGGGCCAGGGCGATATAGAGGGCGAAGACGTGTTTCTTCACCAGCGCCCAGACCGCGATGGCGGCTGGGAGTGAGGTGACCCCGCCGGCCACCAGGAAGGCGAGGCCGGCACCGGGGGCCATGCCCTGCTCGATCAGGCCACCGACCAGTGGCAGGGCAGCATAGCCGTTGAGATAGGCCGGCACCCCCACCAGAGTCGCGATGGCGATTGGCTGAATGCCCTCGCCACCAACGGCTTGGCTGACCAGATCCGCAGGCAGATAGGCGAGCATCAGGCTTTCCAGGATGAAGGCGAGGACTAGCCACTTGGCAAGAAACAGCGTGGTCTTGACGACCTCCTTCCGGCCCTTCTCAACCCGCGCGCTGTCTTCCCAGAAGCGCCAGACCACCGGCTTTACCTCCCGAACCTTTGAGCCACCGCAGCCCCCATTGCCAACGCCGTCACGCAACGGGTCCTGCAAGCCACCGGCGCCTGCCAGCATATGCACGGTGATGCCGCCATAAAGGCCAAGGGCAATCGCCGTCACGGTCTTGGCCACGGCAAACTCATACCCAATGACACCCGTGGTCAGCACGAACATCGAGGGGTCCATGATCGGCGAGGCAAGCCAGAATGCCATTACGGCAGATAGCGGGACACCCATGGCCAGAAGGGCGGCGATGAGTGGAATGACACCGCAGGAGCAGAAGGGCGACAGCCCCCCAGCAATGGCGGCGATCAGGATCATGGCATAGGGCGAGCCGGTGAAGGCCCGCGCGATTAACCCATCGGCGCCGGTTGCCCCGGCATAGGCCGCAATGACGATCGAGAGCAGCAGATAGGGCGAGACATCCAGCAGGTTGACCGTCGCAAAGCTCGCACTCTCCCAAGACTGTGTCGGGGAGAAGATGGCAAGGGCGACCAGGATCGTGGCGGAGACCATCCAGACCCGCTGTTCACTAACCCATCGGGTCAACCGGCGGCCAAGCGGTTCAATTGTCTCATTCTTTGGTTCAAGTGAGATATCGGTCATGCCGCATCCTCTTCCCCTGCGTTCCCTTGCCCCGTGTCGAAACCGGCGCAGCACTCATCGGTGAGAAACGCGATCGTGCCGCGCATCACATGGAAATCCACCCGGTTAATGATTTGCCGGCCCTGCCGCTCCTGCACCACCAACTCACACTCAACCAGGGCGGCCAAATGATGGGCCAGGGTTGAGGGCGGCTGGCCCAAATGGGCGCCGATCTGGCCCACATTCAAGCCGTCATCCCCCGCCCGGGTCAACAGGCGATAAATGGCAAGGCGGGTCTCATGACCCAGGGCTGCGAGGCAGCCGGCATATTCAGCGTTTGTGCTCATGATGCTCAATATAACTATAAAACTAGTTTTATCAAGATATGGTTTTGCTGCCCCCATCATTCAGGTTGCGATACACTCGTTTTATCGGGGAGTTAGAGGACCGAATGACAGCGCTGATGGATATGGCACGGGGGATTGATCAGCCATCGCATAAGGATGGCTCGGTCGGCCTTGTGGTCGATATCGGCGCTGATGGTCTTGCCAAGATGGAGCGCCATGACGCCCAGGCTTACCTCGACCGGCTGGGCACCCAACTGGGTCAGATGCGCGACCAGGGCACGCCCGTGGTCTGGATCCAGATGGGGCCTGAGAACGCCCTCCATGATGTGCGCCCCGGTGCCGATGGACGGCAGAATGATCCAGCACAGCTCGAAGAACTCGGCTTTATGCGCGATGGTAGAGCGCCCGGCGATAGCAGCCCAGCGGCCGTTGAACGGGATGCCGAGGCGCAGCAGATGATGGACAGCTTCATGGCCGCCCATGGGCCCAAGGCTGGGGACACCATCGCCACGAAGTATTTTAAGAGCCCGTTTATGAAGCCCGCTGACTACCAGGGTGAGGCGCGGGCGGGCCTGCGCGCGAGCGTGGCGGCGGATTACGATACGGACAGATATCCACTACCCGGGGCCGATGCCTTTCAAGGGCCAGACCTGGTTGATCATTTGCGCCAAGACGGGCTGACCAAACCAATCATCATGGGCGGCATGTCCAACCACTGCATTACCGAGGCCGCCGTCGATGGGCGTTGGAAGGGCTTCGACACGAGCGTTGCTAGTGATCTTGTGATCAGCTGGGAAGATCCCAATGCCGGCAATAGGCCAGAGGACCGGATCATCTGGCGCGAGGGCTTCAGCGACCCGGATGCTGCCAACGCCTTCCATGCTGGCCGGGTCCAGGATGCCGTCAGCGATATTCAGTCAGTGGCGGCACAACGCGACATGCCAGATACGGTTGCGACATCACTCTCAACCATTCCGATAGGGTCTAGTGATACCCTGATTGAACAAGCCAAACTTGAGAACCCAGCATCGCTGGCTGCCAATGCCCTGCATGAACGCCGTGTGGCCAAGGCCATTGGCAGTGAACAGATTAACGCCGTTGAGGCACCCAGCCCACGGACAGCACAGAACACCTAACAACCTGAAACCAATGCTCGACCGCCCCAAACCGTCACCCGCCTCCCACGTCTTCCCGCNCCATACCAAAGCGAAGCTGCCCACCGCCATGCGCGGCGATGGGGTCTATCTCTATGATGCTGAGGGGAATCAATATCTGGATGGGTCCGGTGGGGCGGCGGTGTCCTGCCTTGGCCATAGCGATGCCGAGGTGATTGCCGCGATCCAGGCACAGGTCGGGCAGGTTGCCTATGCCCATACCAGCTACTTCACCAGCGAACCGGCCGAACAGCTGGCGGATAAACTGATCGACCATGCCCCGACGGGGATTGAGCGGGTCTACTTCACCTCTGGCGGGTCGGAGGCGATGGAGGCCGCGTTGAAGCTTGCCCGGCAATATCATCTGGAACGTGGGGAGCCGGGGCGCCGCCACTTCATTGCACGGCGGCAAAGCTATCACGGCAATACGCTTGGCGCGCTGGCTGTCGGCGGCAATCAATGGCGTAGGGACCCGTTTGAGCCATTGCTGATTGAGGCGCATCACATCGCCTCCTGCTACGCCTATCGCGACCAGCAGCCAGAGGAGAGTGAGGCCGAGTATGGTCACCGCGTCGCGGATGAGCTGGAGACCAAGCTGCAAGAGCTGGGGCCCGAAACGGTCATCGGCTTTATCGCCGAGCCAGTGGTCGGTGCGACCTTGGGCGCAGTGCCAGCCGTGCCTGGCTACTTCAAACGCATCCGCGAGATCTGTGATCGCCACGGCATCCTAATGATCCTGGATGAGGTGATGTGCGGCATGGGCCGAACCGGCAGCCTGTTCGCCTGTGAGCAGGATGGCGTGGCCCCGGATATGATCGCCATCGCCAAGGGGCTTGGCGCCGGATACCAACCGATTGGCGCCGCACTTTGTACGGGTGAGATTTACCGCACGATTGAGGACGGCAGCGGCCTGTTCCAACATGGCCATACCTATATCGGTCACCCCACCGCCTGTGCCGCTGGCCTCGCCGTGATGGCCAAGCTAACTGATGGCGGCCTCACCAAGCGGGCGGCCACAATGGGGGCGAAACTGCGCGCTGGCCTAGACCAGGCCTTTGGCCAGCATCCGCATATCGGCGATATCCGTGGGCGCGGCATGTTTATCGGTCTGGAACTGGTGGCGGACCGAGAAACCAAAGCCGCCTTCGACCCCAGCCTCGGCATCAATAAGGCGGTTAAGCGAAACGCGTTTGAGGGTGGCCTTATGTGCTATCCCGCCGGGGGCACTATCGACGGCAAGCATGGCGACCACGTCCTGCTCGCCCCGCCCTTTATCTTTGAAGACAACCATGTTGATGAGCTGGTGACCAAGCTCGCCACAGCGATTGATAAATCCCTTCCATGACCCCACTGCCAAGCCTGATGGTGGCCCCCAACGGTGCCCGGCGCACCAAGGCGGACCACCCGGCCCTGCCCATCACCACTGACGAGATCATTATCGCGGCGAAGAACTGCTTTGCCGCCGGCGCCGATGGCCTGCACCTCCATATCCGGGATGCTGAAGGCAAGCACCTGCTCGATGTCGAACAGTACAGCGCGATCTTAAAGCTGCTGGCGGAAAAGGTGCCGCGCATGACGGTTCAGATTACGACCGAAGCGGTTGGTATCTATGACCCACCAGCCCAGCGCGCGGTAGCACTTGAGAGTGGTGCCGAGCTTGTCTCCGTCTCAATCCGGGAAATGATGCGTGAGCCGGATGAAGCCCCCGGCTTCTATGCTGCCTGTCATGAGCGGGGCATCGGGGTTCAGCACATTCTCTATGATCTGGATGATTACGATCTGCTGGCCAACACCCTGCCTAAGGAGCGGCTGACCGATCCGGCGTTGCAGCTGATCTATGTCCTCGGCCGATACACGGAAGGGCAGCAGAGTAACCCCGAGATGCTAACCCCCTTCCTCGACCGGCAACGTGCTTTGGGGCATGCGCCCGATTGGGCGGTCTGTGCCTTCGGGCAGGGCGAGACCGATTGCCTAGAGGCGGCGATCAAAGCAGGCGGCAAATGCCGGGTAGGCTTTGAGAACTCGCTTACCCATGCCGATGACAGCGAGGCAAAGGACAATGCCGAGCGGGTGGCCGTTATGGCGGGCATCATTGCCAAGCAGACCCTGATCAGGAAGCGTGGATGATCTAGTTCTATGCCCATGCTTCTCCGTTCCGCCCTTGCCGGGCTGCTTTTGCTGATGACCGCTTGTGAAGATGCCGGCCTTGCAGCCGTCAACATCCCGACACGACTGGCGGAGGTTGAGGAGACCTTCAACACGACCTTCGACCCCGTGGAGAAGCTGGCCCTGGACATCTACCGGCCAAGTGGGGACCCAGCGGGCAAGCTGCCGGTGATCATCTTCTTCTATGGCGGGTCCTGGCAGACCGGAGCGCGGGCGGAGTACCGGTTTGTTGGCAGCGAGATGGCCGCTAAGGGCTTCATCACCGTTATTCCCGATTACCGAAAATCACCGGCCCATCGTTTCCCAGCCTTTGCCGAGGATGGCGCCAAGGCCGTTGCCTGGGTGATGGATAATCTGGATGCCCTAGGCGGCGGCGATGTCTATCTGATGGGGCATTCGGCGGGCGCCCATATCGCCGCCACCCTGGCCGTGAACCCGGAATTTCTGGCCGCCCATGATCTGGCACCCAAACAACTGGCCGGGGTTATTGGCCTCGCCGGTCCCTATGATTTCACCCCGCGTGATGATGATATCGTTGCCGTCTTTGTTGGCGCTCCCACTAGCGCCACCCACCTGGCGGGGCAGGTGACACGGGATGTCCCGCCCATGCTGCTGCAATGGGGTGAGGCGGATGATCTGGTCGGGCCGCAGAACCATGAACGCCTGGCCGCTGCCCTGGCTAAAAACAATGTCTGCTATCAGGTCAAAACCTATGAGGGGTTAGGCCATATCGACCTAATCAGCGCGTTCAGCTGGATCTACCGTGACCACCGCCCGGTGCGGGATGAAACGGTCGCCTTCCTCAGAGATGGTTGCCCGTACCAATGAGCGATGGCACCCGCCCGGCCTTCAATCCCGGTATGACCGGCGATCAGTTTCTCGGCTGGTATTGGGAGAAGGAGATGCTGGAGACCATCTGCGAAACCCTCCAGCTATCCAGGGCTGGCAGTAAGGCTGAGCTTCGTCATCGGATAGCGGCCCGGTTGGATGGTCAGAGTGAGGAACGACCCACCACCAAGCCAACCCAACAGACCAACCGCATCAATTGGTCCAAGGCAGCGCTCACCGGAGGTGAGATCATTGATGACCAGATTAGCTTTGGCCCGAATGTCCGCGGGTTCTTCAAGGCGGAGATTGGCAAAGGCTTTACCTGCTCGGGTGAGTTCATGGCCTGGGTCAGGGCGCATCCGGGGTATAGCCTGAATGACGCGATTGCAGCCTGGTACGAGATTGAAGCGCGGAACCGTGCCGCCCCTGACCAGAAGCCGATCGCCAAGCACAACAACTACCTACGCTACCTACGTGCATTCAAAGCGGCCAATCCTGAACTGACCCAGGATGATGGTAAGCGATGCTGGAAGGCTAAGAAGCTTCGGCCAACTGGTCCTGACGGTTATGTACAGTATGGGGATGGCGATCTAGCCGCCCTGGACGACTAATCCGCCTTGGTCGTGATTGTGTAATGCCGGGGAATCCGCTCGGTTACCTGGAACCAAGCTGACTGTTTGGTCCGTTCCTGATGGGCATCGAAGGCTTGCTGGTTCTCAAAGACTTCAGCCACCGAGAACCGACCTGGCGGGTCATCCTGCTCCACCACGTCAAATGACAGACAGCCCGGCTCTGCCCGGGTCAGGGCGATGTGCTCATCCAGCGCATCGCGAACCGCTGTCAGGCGATCCGCCGGCACATCGATATGGCCGGTAAGGTAGACGCGGCCCGCCGCCAATTCATCAGGGCTCATATTCGAACGCCGCGCCTCAAGACCCCGACCGCTTTTGGCCGAAGAAGCTATGAGATCCAAACGTGCCCGTGTGGCTATCCATAATCACATCTATCGGTAAGATTTCATGACGCTGGAAAAGCCTGAATACGCGACTCATGGGTAAATCATGCATATCCATAACCTGGCGTGATGAGCTCAAATAAGCCTCAATATCAAACTGGTATTCTGGCGTACTGGTTGGCAGTTGAAAATTAACAAACCCACCTTCATTCAGATTTCTAAATATTATATCCAGTATATACTCTTGAATTGGCGGCGGATTATGCTGCAGCACCATTAACGAATAAAAATAATCAAAATTTTCTAATTCACCAATCTGTTCTGGGTTGGATATAATTTTGAAATCGACATTATCTATATTATTTTTCTCTAGATGTTTTCTGCATATCTCTAGGTTCCCCGGTGAGATGTCGACCGCAATAACCCGATCAAACATCTTTGCCAATGTGGTGGTTAACCGTCCGACACCCGCGCCGAGCTCCAAGCAGACACCACCCTGAAAAGCCACGTCATTGCGGGCGTGGAGCTGTCTCAATTCCCGTTCTAGATCCTTCCCAGTGTCGTAGAAGCGTTGCCGCACCTCCTCATCAATCGCATCGCTTTTGTACTTCTCATCTGTCAGCACGGACCAATAGGGCTCGGCCTGACCAAGGTCACTCCATTGGGTGACTACTCTTTCAAACAATCGGTTGAATTGGTCCGGCGCTATATCGAGATCGAACCGGGGCTTTGGCTTGAGCGCTGGGCTGTGCCGCCGCAGATACTCAATATAGGCCCGGTGCAGCAGCTCTGGTGATCGACGGAAGGATTCGAGCAAATCAGAGACGCTCGACGTCCCCGCAACCCTGGCCGCAACGACATCATCGTTCTCTGGCTCACGCTTTAGCAGGGCGCGGTAGCAGTCGCGGACTAACTCTGGCGTCACCGCCTTGAATTCACTGGTTCCCGCCTTGCGCGCCTCAGAGATGATCCAGTCATTCTCCACATCGTTCTCATCCGGCTCGCGAAGCTGATGCCGGGCCATCCAACCCTCGCGGAACGCCGCGCGGATTATTGCCGCAACATCACCTTTAGCAGAACCAGCCTTGGTTTCGTCACTCATGGCCAAACCCGATCAAGCGGCACAACGGGCGGGGGCGTTGCGGCCTAAACCGTCATAGAGGTCCAGAACACGACCACGCCATTGGGCAACCGGATCATCGGCGGCCAGCAGCTCATCTGGTGAGGAACAGCGCGCCCATTGGAACGGGCCGAACAGCAGGTAGTCCCCATAATCTGGCGCATCACCGGCCAGAAACGGTTGCTTGGCAAGGACCGAGCGGAGCGGTGAGAGCATGGCGTAGAACTCCTCCGCCGATGGCGCCAATTCACCTAGCTGCTCCAAGGTCATGCCGAACACCTTCTCCCGGGTTTCCCGGAAATAGGCGCGGTTCTCCTCAGCAATCACATCCTGCAGCGGCACCATCACCGACTTGGCAATCGCCGGGAACAGCACCTTGCCAATCCAGGCATCGAGAAAACGGATATGGGCCTTCGTCTCTGGGCCCGCGAACAGCATCGGGCAATCTGGATACGCCTCATCCAGATACTCAGCGATGGCCCAGCTATCATGGATCCACTTATCGCCATCAACGATCACCGGAACCTTGGGCTGGCCACTCTCGGCAATCGCCTCCTTTTCATGGAAGCGCCAGGGGATGGTCTCGAATGCCAGCCCCTTATGGGCGAGCGCCAGCTTGGTCCGCCAACAAAAAGGGCTAAACCGCATCTCCAAATCTTCACCGGCCAGGTCGTAGAGTTTGATGGTCATGGCAGTGTCTTCATTTTTGCGAGAACAGATTGCCACCACCCTAATCCCGAGACTGACCGGGTGCTAGCGCGTTCGCGTTGGGAACCAACGCTGTAGCAGCATTGTGAATGCGGTGCCCATGGGGCCGGGTGGAAACAGATTGGTGGATCAGGTTAGGGATCGTGCAAATTTTTGGATCTGCGGGCGGATATGGAGGAAGAGGCGATACAGCCGCTCCAGTACCCAGATAACCGGCCTAGGCCGGCACAGGACGGCCAGCCATTTCAGCCCCGGCGTTACCCGCCAGGTGGCGACAAACGCCTCAGCGCCGGAGAGCAGCCGACCATCGGTATCGCGCACATGAAACCGCGCCATGGCGGCCTCGGGCGTCAGATCGCCGGGTACATTAGCAGCCTCACTCACATCACACATGGCGGCCTCAATCCCCCGGCGCTCATACCAGGCGATCTCCTTACGACATAGGGGGCAAGACCCGTCGTAATAGACCTGCATTTGTTGCTGTTGGTCGGCTGGTTTGCTCATGCCACCAAGATAGGGGCGAATAAGCCGAAGACGAGGGGGTCGCGTTGACCTAGGGCCGCATGGGCCGACCGGTGCCGTCGGGTGCATCTGGCTTGGGTGCCGCCCCCTGCCGGTCAGCCTTGGGCGCTGGCATGGTCATGGGGTCGAACCCGGCTGCCTCCAACTGCTTATTGAAATAGTCGAGGCCTCGCTCGCGCAAATTCTGCGGGGAGAACTGTCCGGAGAATTCCGCGTCTAGCATCGCCAGCGCAACCCGACCGGCACCGGATAGGCCAACCACCTCATCCTTCTTCACGTCATAGAGCAGGGCAGCGCGGATGGAGGGCGCTTGAGCGCCAGCGGCATAGCCACCCTTCTGATCTTCGACGATTGAATCATGACGACCCTGAAATATGCCCATCTCATTGGAGATGGCACCGGCCTGAACGGCGGCCTGCGGGATCGCGGCCATGATGTCTTCAAGATATCCGAAGCTGGCCCGGACGCAGGGGAAGCGAAAACCACGCGCCTCATCGATGAAGGTCAGCCCCTCGGACATTCGAGCCAGATCGAGATACAGCGCCCGCCGTTCATCCGTCGCACTCCAATGGCTCTTATGGGTCGGCATCGCACTCAAGGCGATGGCGAAGTCAGCCTGGGTTAGCTCATCATCTTGCAAGGGATATCCGGTGGCCATGGCGCTGATCCTTGTAACCATAGTGTTTCGGGTATCCGTCGCGTTTACGCTCAACCAGTGAAAGCGGGAAAACAATTAGGACCGGGCAGATTGGCGCCTCAATCTCCCGGCGCCCATACCAGGCGAACTCCTTACGACGTAAGGGACAAGACCCATCGTAATAGACCTGCATTTATTGGTCGGTCGATGGCGGCTTTTTACCGTACTCTCTCTCATGGGAGGGAGATAGGCGCGGGATCAATGGCCACCGAAAACCTCACTGAGAACAACTACGTGATTGAGGATTCGTCGATGATTTCAGAGAAAGCAACTGATGATCAGATCTTACTCCTAAGCACAATACTGGGTTTCTTAGCCGACAGCCTTCCAAGATGGTGGTGCGACAATCGCAAAGCATACCAAATTGAAACGGGATATGTGTCGAGCGGCGAACGCGCATATTACCTTCTAGTAGAATACAACATAATAGAAAGTGATTTTGAAAAAGGAATATCCGAACAAATCATTGAATCAGATCTTATACATGAGCTGATAATTTCAATGCCAAATTTATCAGAACAAGATATTGATAGGTCTATTAATATAATACTGGAAAATTCCTACCAATTTGGCTGGGTGAGTAGCAGCATAGAATACTTTACACCCAATAATAATTTATATCGAAAATTGATGGAATCATTCAAAATAAATGATTTTGTACATAAAAAAGGGGACATGTACAAATGTAAAAACAAAATATCAGCCTATATGTTCATAAATTCATTATGGAAAAGACAAGAAATAGAAAATATAGAAAATAAAACCCAAAAAGAAATAAGCAAATTTGCCAAAAAAATCGTCAAATCAATGCCGAGCGAAATGCTCTCTCATCTAAAGAGTAGTATCGGCAAAATGAGCAGCGAGGATCTGGCTATCTACGTGCTCAAAAGATGGGATGGCATCAGAATGCTTGAGTGTGCACGACCAATTGAAGAATCTCTAGAGCTTCCTTGGCACCCTCGCGAGTTCAACGAGTCTATGCGGGAAGTTAGGAACTGGCTTATGCGGCAACGATAAAGCCATTGGCCAACCGACGCTAGGGCCGCTCGATGTAAATACATCGAATTTAAATTTGACTTACGATTAAAAAACGGTCATTTATCGGGCTATGCACGCTCTTATATATTATTATTGCAGTTAATTTTTAGCGCAGCGGGAAAATCCCGCTGCGGTGAGACTGCGTGCCAAATTCACACATCAAAATTAGTTACTCTTGGGTCGCTTTCCCCATGCGGCGCTGTAAACGCTGTGCTGTAAAATCTTGGGGTGGTTACAGCGAGAGGTTCGATTCCTTGGCGACCCACCAAAAATACTTATCGTATACTTTATTCTGATGTGAAGCAGGAAAAGCCCGGGAGCATTGACCCCCGGGCTTCCTAACACCGCTATTACGCAGCGCCGTTTTTTAGATGTGCCTCAATGGCTGGCGCTTGGCCGGCTAGTAGGGCTGCCTTCTGGCTGGCGTCTAGGCCATCCATTAGGCCCAGGGCCTGCTCCTCAAACAGGGCGCGGTAGTGGCCACCCTCTCTTTGCAGCAGGGCCGCATGGCTGCCCTCCTCGACGATCCGGCCCTGGTTGAACACCAGGATCCGGTCCATCCCCTGAACCGTTGCCAGACGGTGGGCCACGACGAGCGTGGTCCGACCGGCCATCAAGCGACCCAGGGCCCGCTGGATTTCCGCCTCGGCGATGCTGTCCAGCGCCGCCGTGGCCTCATCCAAGATCAGGACCGGTGCATCGGCCAACAACGCGCGGGCAATTGCCACCCGTTGTCGCTCACCACCCGAGAGCTTCACGCCGCGCTCACCGACCAGGGTGTCGTAACCCTGGGGTAGGCGCATGATGAAGTCATGGGCGAGGGCCTCCCGCGCCGCTGCCTCGATCGCCGCCCGGCCGGCACCTGGCCGTCCATAGGCGATGTTCTCGGCGAGCGAACGGTGGAACAGCACCGGCTCCTGCGGGACCATGGCAAGCGCACGGCGCAAGCTCGACTGTTGAACGAGTGCGATATCCTGACCGTCGATCACGATCCGCCCATCATTCAAATCGTAAAGCCGCTGCAACAGCTTCACGAAGGTCGACTTACCTGAGCCCGAAGGCCCAACCAGCCCCACCCGCTCGCCCGGCTTAATCGCCAGATCGAAATCACGGTAGAGCGGGTCCACCTGCCCGCCATAGCGGAAGGTCACACCCTCAAAGCGGATCTCACCGCCCTTAGCACCACCGCCCTCTTGACTGTCATTAACAGCCGCCTGGAAAGGTGGGGCCCCGGGCACATCACGGACCGCGATCTCTTGGTCCATGAAGCGGATCACATCTTCCATCTCGTTCACCGACTTCTGCAGATGCTCGGCATGCTGCCCAACAAACCGCAGATAGGCGTTGACCACATGGATGGTCGACATGATCACGACGATATCGCCGCTGGTCGCCTGGCCCACATGCCAGAGCCAGATTGCCAGGCTCAACGCGCCCGCCATCATGATGGTCACCATGATGGACTGGAACCCGCCTGAGCCAACGGCCCGACCCAAGCTACGCCGGGCCCGCAAGTGCCAGAGGCGCGCCGCCTTAGCGATGCGGCGATCCTCCCGCGCCTCAGAACCGAAGGCCTTCACCACGGCATTACAGCCGAGGGCGTCAGCCAACAGGCCCGAGATCTTGCTGTCCTGGGCCACCTGCTGCTGGTTTGCCGGTCCGATCCAATGGACGGCCATCATCACGCTGACCACCACATAGATCGCCCCGGTCACCCCAACGAAGAGGCCCACCTGCCACCACTGGATGGCAAGGGCGAGGGTACAGCCGATCAAGATCACCGCAGCGGGAAACACTCCCCAAAGCAGGGTATCGCCATAAAGGTCGAAGCCCCACTTACCGCGGGTAATCTTGCGGACCACGGCACCGGCAAAGCTGTTCGCATGCCAGTCCGAGGAGAAGCGCTGCACGCGTTGGAACGCATCATTGACGATTTGCTCCATACACATCGGCGCCAGCCGGATCCAAAGCTGCTCGGTGATGTGCTTGGAACCATGGAAAAGCGCCATGATCCCCACATAACCGGCCACCGCCCAGAGGGCAGTGCTGGCACTGGCATCAACCACGATCGCATCAACGATCGAGCCGGCCAGCCAAGGTGACACCACATCCGCCGCAATCATGAGGCAGGTCATGGCAAACACGCCCCAAAACAGCTTGGGGTGCTGGCGCCAGTAGTTCCAAGAGAACGCCCATGTCTTGGCGTAGAGGGCCGCGGATTCACTGCGGCTTCTCATACGACCGGTACGGTCATGGTCGCCCTGGTCATCTAAATCATCATCAAAATCTTCAGCCATCATCTTCATACGGCCGACCCCTAAACCTTGTATCTAAGCCTTTGCTTAGTGGGGTCCGTAGCTGGCCGTACTCCCTTCTTCAAATAATCAATACCCTTGATGGATGGCGATCATCACCGCCGACGCTCAGACGCATTGGTGGTGGATCGCGTGCTCTAACAAACGCTCGGCCCATTCCATGTGCGCTGTAGATCACTAAAGATCGGCGCACCCATGGCCGGGATTGGATGGATTGATGGCGGTTATGCGTCCCGTAACCGGCATATCGAGACACCGGTAGCGTGAGGGGTAGCAAAGCAAGGTCGCAATACGACCTAAGCCAGACATCCTGATCAATTTTGCGGAATTGGGTCCCAGCAAGTGTAACTGGGGCAAACCAATCGTCGTTTAATCGTCCAAACCCGGAAGGTTGGTAAGCGTTTCCGGTTGGACCGAGCGGGTGTTAACGGAGGCGTCCCTTATTCGGACGGTCGGTTAAGACAAGCTCAGAACCAAAGCCGGTGGAGCACATGTGAATGGATACATAACTATGCATCGAGCTCTCCCTAGTGGTTCTAACAATCGGTTGCGTTCGAGTTGAACAAAGATCGCCGCCCATCGGCGATCTGTTCTATTAGGCTGCCAGCACCGGCACTTTCCGCCAATAGCTTTTTGCAACGCATTCAAAAAACGCAATGAATGATACGATGATTACTTATAGATCGAAATATTCATTCTGAACATGCGATGTCTGGTGATGTTTTATTGCCAAATCCGACCCAACACCCAGAACAAGACAGCTAGGGCCCGAAAATTTCTTGTTGCCAGTGATTCGTGTTTCGCGTATCCACCGCGACCCTCGACCGGAATAACCCGGAGGTGACACATGGTCAGAGTTTCAAAATTTACTCGCCCACATGGCTTGGCACTGCCACGGCCCATGTTTGGATGCGCCATCGGTCTGGTCGATTTGCCGACGATATCCAATCGTCCCAGCAAGCTAGCTCAACGGTAGAGCATCAGACTCAGGATCTGATTGTTGTGGGTTCGATTCCCACGCTTTGCACGACCCTGTGACGGTCTCCAAAACTAGCCCGGATGGACGGGATGTTGCCGCGCCCTGCAACGCGCCGGCGTTGATTGCCCTTGGGAATTTACCATTGGTGAACAGCGTCGGGGTCTAGCGAGCAGGGCAACACAACCCTCCCCCAGCTGCCGGTCTTTGCGGCCCGAGCCGCCGGTTCCGTGCCCCAACCCCCAACACCTGATTGACCAGGCATCGCCCTGGCAGATCGGTCACGGGCGCTGGGGCATCGACCGCGGATCTCGCGCCCATCGACCCGTGACCAGGGGTTGCCCCCGGCCATCCGGGCGCCTTTGAGCGTCTCCCAGAATTTCCGAACACAAGGTTCGAACACGTAATCGGAACACCCGGGCTGTCTTCATTCGAGGGCGGCGGCCCGGGCCCATCAACCAGCCCTCGATAAACAACCAAAGGAGTATCGCCCGTGCGTTAGCAAAGCCGCGAAGCGATGAAACAGGAGTAAGAACGATGATGATCAAACTGAAAGAATGGATCACCGGTAGAACCCGGGTGATCGTGAACGAGACCGAGCGGGCCATCTGGCTCGACAAGGGTCAGCTGAGGGACATCCTGATGCCAGGTGAATACTGGCTGCCTTCACGCGGGCATCGGCTTGATCTGGAATGGGCCGAGCTGACCGAGGCTGTCCTAGTCTCCAGCTACGAGACCGCCCTGTTCGATAGGCTCCCTGATATCGCGGCCGAGCAGCTGACGCTGGTGACAACCGGCCCGCAAGAGGTGGCCGTCATCGAGCAGGATGGCCGGGTCTTCCAAGTGCTGGGCCCGGATCAGCGGCTGGTCCTCTGGACCGAAGCTGGCCCATGGACGGCAACCGTCACCGATGCGGTGGAGGATATGGTGATCAAGGGCCCGCTGCTGCGGCGACTGACGAAAACCAACCTCACCGGTCTCGCTACCCTGGCCACCATCGCCGATGGTGAAACCGGTCTGGTGTTCGTCGACGGTGTCCTGGATCGGGTGCTCAAGCCTGGGGCCTACGGCTTCTGGCGGGCTGGCCGGTCGGTGGAGGTGAAAGTCATTGATGGCCGGGTGCAGGCACTCGACGTCACTGGTCAGGAACTCCTGACCAAGGACCGGGTGACCATCCGGATCAATGTCACCGCCACCTACCAAGTCACGGACCCGGTGGCTGCCGTTACGGACGTTAAGGACTTCCAAGACGTCCTGTACCGGTCGCTACAAACCGTGTTTCGGAAAGAGCTGGGTGCCAAGACCCTCGACCAGATCCTTGAAAACAAGGCGACGGTCGATGCTCTGGCGCTCGACAAGATCCGGGCCGATCTCGCCAAGATCGGTGTCGAGGTCTCGGATATCACCCTAAAGGACGTCGTCCTGCCGGGTGAGATGCGGGACATCCTGAACACCGTGGTCGCAGCCGAGAAACAGGCCGAGGCCAGCGTGATCAAGCGGCGGGAGGAAACAAACGCCACCCGGTCGCTGCTGAACACGGCCAAGGTCATCGCTGAAAACCCAGTGATGCTGCGGCTGAAAGAGCTGGAAGCGCTTGAAACGATTGCCGGTAAGGTCGAACGGCTGACCGTAACCAACGGTACCGACGGCCTGCTGAACGATCTGGTCAAGCTGCGGGATGAGGCTTAAGCGCCAAATCCCCGGGCATGGGGCCGTCGCCTTTGATTGGGTGGCGGCCCCATATCTGTTTTGGGCCCGGCCTAGGGTCGCATCGTAATGACGGGCTCACCGTAGCGGCGAAGATGCGGTGGCAAGGGGTTATTCGGCAACTCGATACCGGCAGCGATATTGCGCTGACGCGTCCATTCCACAGTGCTCTGCTGCACCACATCGGGCCCGACCTCACCACCGATATTAATCACTCTGCGAGTGTCTCGAAGCGGCCGACGTTCATCGAAGTAGAAATGTTCAGCGGGGATCTGATCCTCGCGCACCTCAGTTACATCCTTGTAAGCACCGTAGTGATCATCATGCAGGTAAACACCCGCGACCTCACCACCTGAGGCAGAGAGGGTGATTTGGCCCTGGGCCTCGCCACCAATTGTTATCTCACCGGCAGTAATGGCAATGCCGTAACCCATCACGTCCTGGGCCACACTCACATTGCCGCGCTCAAACTCACGGTTCCAATGGTAGATGTAATAGTGCTCGCTATGCTCATCCCGAAACTGCGGGAAGCCATTCTCACCCTCCCCTTCGATCCCGGTCAGCGTGACGTGATCGGCGCGGACGGAACCGGTGACGGTAATGCTATTCGCGCGGAACTCGGTATAGGGCATGGTGAGATCACCACGAATGGTCAGATCGCCCTCAAACTCATAAATGCCCGACTGAACCTTGCTGGCATCAATCTCAAGCTCTGGCAGGATATCCGAACCAGGCAAGACGATGCGGTTGGTACCGCCAGCCCGCCAGTCATTGAATGCCGTATCCCCCAAATCATAGACGAGTGCCCCATCTGCGACCGCGCTGGGGTCACCCTCAACAATGGTGACCGCCGCCGGCTGTGCCGCGATATCGGTTGGGGTTAACTCGGCCTGCGGACCACTGCCAAAGATCGCGATAGCCGCGCCCGCACCGCCAACAACACCGGTAAAAAGCAGGGCAGGAAGGGCGACCCCGGTTCCTGTCTTGCTAGGCTTTTGGCCTTGGTCTGGTTCATCACTCATGGCTGATCCAATCCCCGGTCTGGCGGTTTAAAACCCGTGGGCCTGCACGGCTATGCCGATTGGGTATCCACTACAAATACGCCTGCCTGCTGAAAGCCGGTACGGGCTTATGACCGACTACCAATGGCCGGGGTTAGATTGCGCCGCTGGACGAGCCAGGCACGGGCACACGTTTGGGCCCCTCGGGTTTGCCATCAGAGGTCAGTAAAGGATTGCCCACCGGGTTGTCGCGTGGCGAGGTTTGCTGACGCTCAACCAATTCGAGTGCCCGGCTCTGGGCCTTCTTGATCTCTTGAATGCCCATGTAACTGGGGCTTGGCCGGCCACCACTGCCGGGCAGCTTGCCCAGCTCCATCGCAAGCTGTCGGATGTTCACAGCACGCCCTATGCCGCTATCAGCGACCGAACGCCAACCCTCTAGGTGTCGGTCGGTATAGGCCTTGTCCAAACCAGAGTTGTCGAACCAAGCGTGAAAGGCGCCCTGCATGCCGCGCCGGATCTGGCCATCGGAAAGCTTGGCACCATCGGGGATCGTGCCAATCTCACGCTCAAACGCCTCGGTCAGCGGCTTATAGGTTGGGCTCTTCTGCGCGGCCTCCCAGGCCTCCGTCGCACCGGCCTGCTTTAACTGGTAGGCGCCAGCAACCGCGAAGGCAGCGGCATCCGCCTCAACCATATAGAGGGCCGCAAACCGGTTCTGCTTCGTCTCTGCCAACATCCGGTCAAGCAGGCGGTTTTGATCCTGCCACCCATGGCGAAGCTCATGCAGGCCACTCAACACCACGCGGCCACCGGCACCATTCGCGTTGATGATCGCCGCGTCCTGACCAATGAGGTAGATGGCGGCCGCTGATGCCGGGATTTTCGTTGCTGCATTGGTGCAAAGGGTGGCGGTACCACCAGACAAATCTTGGTACAGCCGATCCGCGAGCTCTGACTGACGGATATAGCCATAGAACCTGTTCAACAGCTGCTCAGTCTTGCTGTCTGGTGCCTCACCCGGCATCAGGCAGTTATCGCGGTTCTTCGCGCGCCAACGCTCAAGCGACGCACTGTTCAGGCGGACGCCAGCATCTGGATCAGTGATGGCTGGGGTTTCATGGGTTGCACCAGCGGCGGCAACTGGCAGCGGCGCAGACAGAACACCGATGATGCCCCGCGTCATGGATAGCTGACGCAGGATGCCACCTCGGAATTGCTTGCCTTGAAATGCCCCCATTGAGCTGCCCCCACACCTCAACTTACGTCAATCAGTCCGTGCCCCTAGGGCCCACCAACAGCCCGTACCGGTATGCCATCAAATCCAGGCAGGCGATTAGCGACAGCGGCAATGGCCTGACCAAGGATACTAGGTTCAGCTGGTTCTAATGCGGCATCGCGCGGTGTGCGCATAACGACCTCATCGCCGGTGATGCCGCCAATGCTGATCGATACCTCGGCTGACTGAATTGGCCAGCGGCCCATCTCTGTGACGTCAGTGTCTGGAATGCTCTGTGCTGCGACCATCTCTGCTGGCAGATCGTAGGATCGCATGATGCGTGGCACATCCTGATCACCGGGATAGGTGACGTAGTTAAGCCCAAGACCGTCGGCGATGCGCATTGCCGCCACTTCGCCTTGGGAGGCTTGCAGGTCGATGTCACCCATGGCGCCACCTGCAATCTCAATCGTGCCCGCAACCATGGTGATGTTGTCGCCCTGCACGCTGCCAGCAACCGAGATATCGCCACGTGGGATTACGCTGTCGAAGCCGTCGAGATAGGTTCGACCATCGGCGAGTGGCATGCTGCGTGGTTGTTGCCAATTGCTGGGCCCCTCGCTCGCGATCAATCGAACATGATCGGCATCGANGCTGCCCGTGGCATGGATATTAGCGGCTTCAATCTCAACATAGGGCTGGGTCAGATTGCCGGCGATGGTCAGGTCGCCGTCAAACTTGTACCGGCCCGGCGCCAGATCGGCGGCCTGGATGGTTAGATCGGCAGTGCCCGATGTGCCTAAGGTCTGAACCGGGGCGTTGGGCGCAACAGAAAGGGCATCAAGCTCAGCTTGCGAAACCGGTGGCAGGCTGGATGGGCCGCTGAACAGGATCAGCGCACCAACGCTGGTAAAGCGCGCAATGCGCCCGCGCGAGCCTGTGCCCGCTTGGTCGTTGGCCGCTTGGTCGTTGGCCGCCGCAACCCGATCTGATTGTTCCGCAATGCTAGCCATGGCGTTACATCTTCCTAGCCGAAGATGCCCCCCAACTTATTGTTAACCCTGGGCAAAACGGGCCCAAAACCAACGGGCGACGATGGCAAACCGTCAACCCATGCGACCATTAGCGCATGTTATAGAGAAAACACCATCAACTATCTGATCTGCGCCTATGGAATGGGCCGGCGGCGATCGATATCTGTGGCGGGGCCACCAACCGCTGGCGGACCAACGGTGGCGCGGCTCTGGATCCGATCGGCCCAGGCGGCGTGCTCCGCGGCGCGCTCAACATCACGGGGCGTTTGGATCGTCACATCCTCGCCGGTCGTCCCGCCAATGGTGACCGAGGTCGCTGCCGGTGCTGCGGCCCAACGTACGGCCTCTCGAGTATGATGGGCTGGGATTGACTGATCACTGAACATCGCGAGCGGTGTCCGGAAATCGGGATCGCTACGACGGGTGAGGTAGTCTTCATCCCTCAGGGTGTAGATCGTGCCGCGCACTTCCTGACGGATGGTCATATCGCGGTTCTCACCCTGGCTCGCTGCCAGGCCCATAGTGCCAATGGCATCACCAGCAATGTCGATACGACCAGCCACCATCTCAATCTGATCGCCGATCACACTGCCAGCGATTATGATGTCACCACGCGGCACATGGGCATCAAAGCCCGTGAAATAAGTCGTGTTTCCATCAACACTGCGCAGAGTCGCGATCTCAGGATTGCTCCAAACCTCCTCACCCTCCGGTGTAATCAGGCGGAGATGGTCGGCCTCAATTCCCTGCTCGAAGGCGATGTTGGGGGCGGTGATCTCAACATAGGGTTGGGTGAACTGGCCCGCGATCACCACATCGCCATCATAGCGATAGCGGCCAGGCTCAAAGTCGGCAGCCTGCAGGGTGATAGTTGGTGCGATATCAGCGCTACCGACCACAAAATGGGTCTGCACACCGCGACGCCAATCGCCATCCTCACCCACACCCAACTCTTGCACCGGCGCGTCAGCAGCGATAGCGGCCAAGCCGTCGGCCTCATTAATCTCAACTTGTGCAACGGGCTGCTGCTGCGGGGCATCGGGCCCGCTTGCCAACCAGATGGCGGCACCGCCGCCCGCGAGCGCGGTTACGGCCAACGCGGCAAGACCAAAGCCGCGCCCACGTGGTCGCTCTGTTGCGCTGAGTTCTGTCATGGCTATGGCCGCCGAAGGGTTGGGGTATCAGCATCAGGCGTGGCAGCTACTTGTGTCGCCGCTACGATTGACGCCGCAGTTGGCTGGGTAAAGCCATGCTCACTGGCCCAGATGCGTGGGATGATCTGGCTCACATCACCCTCAATGGTGCCACCGATTTGGATCACCTGATCGGGCCGCTGAAGCCCCATGCGGATTGATTCATTGTACTGGTCGGGGCCAATGCTCGGATCGCGATAAGACTGCACACTATCAACAGTTCGACCGTGGCTCTCGGTGAGAACCGCACTGGTCCATTCGCCACCGGAGGCAGCCAGGTCAACCTCACCCGACACATCGCCGCGAATACGGATCTCGCTTGCGACCACATCAATATCGTCCCCAGTGACCGAACCACCAATCGTCACATCACCGCGGTGATAATGATGGTCCCAGCTGGTCAACACGGCGAAACTGCGATCCCCACGACCATAGAAAAGCATGTCAGGATCATCACGGACCGGCGCTTCCTCAATCGTCATGAGGCGGACACTATCAGCCGATACATCCCCATCGACCGTGATGCTCTTCGCCGTTATCTCAACATAAGGCTGGGTAAGATCACCGGTAAGGACAACATCGCCATCGTAATGATAACGACCAGGCGTGATCGCACTCGGATCAATATTGATCGTTGGCAACCGAACCTCATCACCAATCGACACCACATGCCGGGTGATCGTGCCCAGCCGCCAATCGCCCGGCTCACCGACGCCAAGCGGCTGAACTGGTGCATCCGGACCAATCACCGATGGATCGATTTGGACAACTGGGATTGGTGCCGGGGTCGGTTGGGCAGCATCAGGGCCGCTGGCGAGTTTCAGGATCGTCAAGCCAATAGCGGCTGGTACAGCCACAACACCAGTAGCAACCAAGCCCATTGGCACCCGGGATTTGCCCTCTTCTGCCGTTGATGTCTGTTGGTTAGTGACCATAGCTCGGCAATGCCTTACGGGATTCGGATGCTGGGTTGTTGATCTGCGCGTGCCTCTTTACCCGCGGCCACAATAGGAATGCGCCGTAAGGTTTCAGAGACGGCAAGGGCTGCCTGCTGATCACCGAAATAGCTGTCGGCACGGGGCGTATCGCCAAGTGCGGCCCGCTCGGTCACCGTATCAAACCGGCCAAGCAGGCTCTCGCGGTGGCCATCGGCATCTGTGGTGGTGAGGGGCAGCGCGCCCAGATGTTCAACCACCCGTTCATGATAAATCCGGGGCAGCGGGGTATCATCGAACCAAGATTGATAGGCTGCCTGCATCGCCTGGCTCAGCTGTGCCGCGGTTGGTTGGGCATCGCTATCAGCGTCATAACCAGCATCAGCCAGCCCCTGCTCAAAAGCAGCCGCCACCGGTGCGTAATACTGATCGCGCTGCAGGTAGTTCCAGGCATCGGCATCACCCTGGGTGGTCATCATCTGCCAGGACGCCGCCACCGCGAAGGCGGAGGCATCAGCCTCCATCGCATAGGTCTGGGCGATGTAGCCCTGCTGGTCCAATTCGGTGTGATCGACGGTTAGGCCCAGATGATCCTGCCAGCCATGGCGCATCTCATGCAGGGTGCCCATGATCTGATAGCCGCGACGCAGCTCTTCCGGAATGCTCGGGAAAGATCGGGGGATCACCATCGCCTCAAAACCGGCGTGGTAGTAGAGGCTGGTGTTGTCGTCGTGCTGAACGGTGCCTTCACACAGCGTCAGGTCTGAGTCCTGAAGATCGGCAACCAACTGCGCGCCTAGCGGCATGCTGCTGATCGTGGTGCGCAGGCGATCATAGAAATGCTCAGCGTCGCTGGTCGGCTCTTCCGCAACATGGAGGCACTCTTCCGCCCGGAAGCTGCGCCACACGTTCAGGTTGGATGCCCCCAGATCGACCTCTGTGTCCTTATCAGGCGCCGCGATGGTTCCATCGGGATTGATCGAGATAACTCGCACCTGCGCATCTGCATGCTCTGCCAAGGCACCAAGCGCCATCGTTGCGCCTGCGGCTAGGGAAAGAAGCCGGTTCATGATGCCCGCCGATCATGGCGGTGGCCGCCAAATGCGTTGGATAAAATCATTAGAGAGGTGCCTCGGTTGGGTCCGATTTGTTCTGTGGTCATAGGGTGATATGCAGCGGCGAAAGGCGTAAGAGATAGACAATGCGTTTGACGCAACGCCCTATGCGTTAAATGCATAGTGGTTATGTAATTCGTTCATTGTTCCTGATGTCAGATCGGCCTGCAGCCCAAGCCCTCCAACGATTACAGGGCATCAGAATGGTCCCCGTGCGGGTCCTGAATTGATCGTCGCGGGCGCGGCTGGCGACTGCCCCTGCTCAGACGCGGGGCGGTAGTTTGGTGGCGGCTGATACTCAAATGCCTTCTCAACCACCATTTCCATATGGCGCCGGGTCAGGAACAGATCTGGTCGATCACCGCTGGGTAAACTCTCCAGCCGGGTGGCGAGCTGAGAGACCAAAACATCCATATCCACTGGGCTATGGTCCCGATCCGTGAGGTGGCGCTGGTGGAAGGTTGAGTAGAAATCCGTGAACACCTTGTTGTTCAGCCAGGCCTCAAACACCGCCGACATGGCATCGCGCATTTGCTGATTGGTCGGCGTGTCTTCAGGCCCAACCCCAGCATCTGCCAAGCTCTGCTCAAACGCAGTGATCAGACCGTTATAGGGACCGTCAGGCGCGGCATAGGAATCCCAGGGCCGTGAATCCCCCGCCTTCCGCATCTCATAGGCAACGGCAACGGTGAAGGCATGGGCCTCACCCTCCACCAGATACATTCCAGCGAGGTATTCTTGCTGGGTGCGCCGGTGGCCATCCTCATCACCGCGCATCAGGCCGACATGATGCTGCCAGCCATGCCGGACTTCCTCGATACTGGTGGAGTACAGCAGATTGCGGTCCCGGAAGAGTGGCAGGGCCGCATAACGCAGATCCGGCCGATAATAGGCGCGGTTGTTCTGCTGGATCTCAATATCGCCAATGCAGAGGGTCAGCTCAGAGTTACTGAGATCATGGAAGGTTTGGCTACCGATCGGTGATTTAACAATGTCATCCCGAACGCCCGCATAGAATTCCTCAGGCGGGCTGGTCGGTGCCTCGGTCACATGGAGGCAAAGCTCCGAGCGTTGCGCACGCCAAAGGTTCAGCATCCCATGGCCCAGATCGACGGTGATATCGCGGTCCACATCAAATTGCTGGGCCTGAAACAATGACCCATTCAGTGGCGACGCTTCAGCCTCGGCGGGCTCCGCAGCGTAGCTCAACAGGGCGCCTAATCCGGCGGCGGTGGTGGCAAGGGCTCGATGCATAAACAGTGCTCTACCGGGCTAAGGTGGGCGCCACGCGTGGCACCGGAATTTGATCAAAGGCGGTTTCAACGGCCAGCCGAACCTCAGCGTCGCCGAGATAGACATCCGGCCGATCACCGGCTGGCAGGGCGGCCAGGCGCTCGGTGATCACGGCCACCTCACCAGCCATTGGTCGGGTGCTGTGCGGCAGGCCATCTAGGGTGGTCTGGTGCAGCGACTGATAGAAATCGCGAGGCTGTTCCAAGGTCATGAAGGTGCGGTAGGCGGCCCGCATCGCGTCTTGATACTGCGCGGCGGTGGCCGGCTCACCCGGGGTGACCCCGGCATCTTTCAAGCTATCGAGATAGGCCTGGGCCATGGGGCCGTGGGCCGTGTTGCGGGCAACGGCATTCCAGGCATCAACCTCACCCTGTAGGCCAAGCTCATAAGCCGTGTGCACGGCAAAGGCGGCACCATCGGCCTCCAGCATCAGAACCGTCGCCATCTTGCTTTGCTGTGAATCGCCGCCGGGCGCCTCGGCCATCAGGCCCAGATGATCCTGCCAGCCATGGCGGATTTCCTCGGCCACGCCGGAGAGGAAGACACCCATGCTGCGGCCATCCACCGGTAAGAAGGCCACGTCCTTGCTGCTGCTGTACCAGGTGTTCTGGTTACCAGGGTGATGGGCATCACCGGTGCAGAGGGCGAAGTTGGAACCCTCCAATTCGGTCAGCATGCGTTCAACCGATGGGGAACGAGCCCGCATCCAACCCTGCATCCCGTCATAAAAGGCCTCGGGCTGGCTATCCGGCTGCTCACCGACCATTAGGCAGGCATCGGCCCGGCTGGCGCGCCAGGCATCAAGATCGGCGTCACCAAAATCGGTCGCGATGTCGGGATCTATTCGAACAACGGGTGCGGTTGGTTGGTCGGGGATCGACCCCTGGGCCTGGGCAGCGGCCAAGGGCGCCATCGTCGCGGCGACGACGGCCAATGGTCCGGTGGTATGAAACGCCCAGCGCATAGATCACAGCCCTTAAGGGGAGAGGTGGCAGTGAAACTTTCGATATGCGGGGCTTAGGCTAGTTCGATGAAGGCTGAAATAGACTGACATAAATTTGCAATAATATTTCACCCGCACGAAATTTATGCATAGGCCAGCAGCGCCCATTTTATCGGCAGGGCGTCAGCAACAGATTGAATTTCAGGAAATTAGCGGGCCAGGGCGGGGGCGACGCGCTGTACTGGGTCTGCTGGAAGGCAACTTGAGCCGCCCGTTGAGCCTGATCCGCGCCGAAATAGAGGTCGGACCGATCCTCACCCACCACGGCCGTCGGTAACCGCTCGGTAAGCGCGGCCCCCTCTGCTCCAGCCGTTGCCGCGCTATGGGGCAGGCCAGACAGCAGCTCCTCGCTCCGCTCACTATAGAACCGCAGGTAATCGGGGTTTTCCATCCAGGCATCAAAGGCTGGCCGTGAAGGCATCAGCCATCGCGCGGTGACCATTGCTGTTCTGGATGAACTCCCAGGCGTCTGGTCGACCAGCGAGACGCAGCTCATGGGCGGTTAGCACGGCAAAGGCGGCGCCATCGGCCTCAACCATCAAAATCTCAGCCAGCTGTCCCTGGCGGGTCAGCGGCGTGTCTGAGGAGACCATCATGCCCTCATTATCCTGCCATCCATGGCGGGTCTCTTCCGCCGTGGCGGCGATGAAGTAACCAATGGTCCGGCCAGAGCTCGGCAAAATCGCCGCCTTAACACCACCATGATAGAGGAAGTTGGTGTTGCCCTGGCTGTAGGTATCGCCAGCACACATGGTGAAAGGTGAGCCACTTAGATCGTTCAGCACACCGTCATAAGCTGGCGACCACTCGCGCATGGACTCCCGAACCCGGGCATAGAAACCCTCGCGCTGATTGGACGGCTCTTCATCAATATGCAGGCAGTTACCGGCATTGCGTTGGCGCCAGCGATCCAGATTGGCATCGGGCAGCTCAACCAGAATGTCGTTATCCAGCACCCAATCCTGAGTATTGGGGGCCGTTGGCATTGGGCCCGTATCCTGCGCAGCAACAGGCGGCACGGGGCCGAGCAGTGCAGCAGTAACGGCCAGGGGGCCAGTTGTATTGAATGCCCAACGCATTGATCACAGCCTTTGATAAGGGGAGATGGCAGTAAGTAATCGATTATGTTGGGGTACGCCTGATCCATGAAGGCTCAAACAGCCTGAGATAAGTTCGCAACAAAGTTTCAAGCGCACGAAACTTATGCATAGGTCGGCCTAACCTACATACCAGGCCAATCAACTGCTGGTTACGGTGATGCCAGCCCCGATGGTTGGCAGCTCCGCCCGCACATGCTCCATGAACAGGCTCAACCGCGCGGGACGGTAGCGGGACTGCGGATAGGCCATCGAGAGGTTGAGCGATGGCGGGTGCCAACCGGGGCATAGAATGCGGGCCTGACCAGCATCAATCGCGGGTTGCACCAACCATCGTGGCAGGATCGAGTAACCATGCCCGGCGAGGGCAAGGCGGTGCGCTGCGAAGATATTATCGGTCGAGATTGCAATGCTGGGCGTCAGGGTTACCACCCCACCCTTTGCATCCTTAAGATCGATGCTTTGCCCGACATAGGGACCGAGGGTGACGGCCGGCACCTCTATCAACTCATAGGGGTGGGTGGCTTGGATATCGGCATCACTGCTGGTCACCAACACACGCTCAATCTGCCAGAGCCCACGGACAATCAGGCTCTCATCGGCAATGGGGCCAACCCGGACCCAAAGATCGATGCCCTCAGCGATCAAATCTCTCGGCGCATCATCCAGCAGCCAATCAATCGTAACCTCGGGGAAGCGGGCGACAAAGCTGCCCGCCAGATCGGCCAGCACCGTTTGGCCAAGCCCGGTGGGTGCCGCGATCCGAATGCGCCCCCGCACCGCCGCCTGGCCCTGGCGGTATTGTTCCGTCACCGCCTCCCAATCACCGAGGAGTTGCCGCGCCTGGCTCAGAAAGGTTTGGCCCGCCTCGGTAAATGACAGCTCATGGGTCGTGCGCATGATCAGCTGGGTGCCCAGCTCCGCCTCTAGCTCCCGCAACTGGCGGCTGGCCGAGGGCTGGGAAAGGCCAAGGGATCGCCCCGCCGCACTGAGCGAGCCGGTCTCTGCGATCCGCACATAAAGGCGCATCAGGTCAAAGCGATCGAGTGTCTTGGCCAAGGGGGTGAGCCTTATCATTCAAAAAACGAATGATATTAATTTTTATTATCTGTCTACCGAATGCAAGCCGTCCGGGTCAGTTTCTATCCCAGCACCGCGTTGGAGCGGACCACCAAGGCAAGGAACAGACCCGATGACAAACTCAAAGACGAACAAGATCACCAACCAGACCTTCACGTTTAAAGACGGCCGCACTGTCAACCGCCTCGGCTATGGCGCGATGCGCCTAACCGGCCAGCCTGGCAATTTCGGACCCTATGGCGATTGGACCGCCGGGCAGACCCTGCTGCGTACCGCCGTTGATCATGGTGTCGACTTCATCGATACGGCCCATGCCTATGGCCCGCGCTGGAATGAGCGGCTAGTGGCGAGCGCTCTCGATGGTTATGCCGATCACGTCTTTATCGCGACCAAGGGCGGCATTCATAAGCGCGGTCCATCCGCCGCTGACATCACAGCCGATGGGCGGCCAGAGACCCTGCGCTACCAGATTGAAGAGAGCCGACGTCACCTAAAGCGGGATGTCATCGATCTCTACTACCTGCACCGCCCGGACCCGAAGGTCCGCTTCGCTGACAGCATCAGTGCGCTAGAGTCTGCACGGCAGAATGGTGAGATTGCGCGGATTGGGGTCTCCAACGTGACCTTAGATCAGCTGCGTGAGGCCATGCGCATTGCGCCAATCAGCGCGGTACAGAACCGTTTCAACCCACAAGATGGCGGCGATCAGGAGGTGCTGGAGTTCACGACCAAGCACGGCATCGCCTTCGTGCCATGGGGACCCTTGGGCGCCCACCCGCTGAAGCCAGGCAGCCCCTTTGCAGCCAGCCAAGGGTTGGGGGTTCAAGGCGCCATCCAGGCGCTGCCGATCCCGGGCACCACCTCAATCGATCACCTGCTTGAGAACCTGTCCGTCACGGCGCCACTGGCGGCCTGACATCAGGCAAGCACCGATCAAACCGTACTTAAGAGGATACAAACCATGTCACGCTTTACCGACAAAGTTGTTCTGATCACCGGCGCCACCTCCGGCATTGGCGAGGCCACGGCCCATGCCTTTGCCCGCGAAGGGGCCATGGTTATCGTCAATGGCCGCCGCGCCGAGAAGGGTGCGGCCGTCGTCACCGCGATTGAAACGGCCGGCGGCAGAGCAGAATTTATGCAAGCCGATGTCACGGATGAGGCAACGATCGCCAGCCTTATCGACGCCATCATGGAAAAGCATGGGCGCCTCGACATCGCGTTCAACAATGCCGGTGCTGAGGGCAAGATGGGCGAGCCCACCGCCAGCCAGACTGGGGCTGATTATGATGAGATTATGGGCACCAATGTTGCCGGTGTGCTCTGGGCCATGAAGCATGAGATCAATGCCATGCTGAAAACCGGGGGCGGTGCCATCGTCAACACGGCCTCAATCTTCAGCCAGATCGGCATGCCGGGCATGGCGCTCTACACCGCCGCGAAACACGCGGTGCTGGGCCTCACCCGGGCCAGTGCGCTGGAATACGCCAAAGAGAATATCCGTATCAATGCGGTCAGCCCTGGCGGTGTTGAGACCGAGATGTTCGTCCGCGCCGCTGGCACACCGGAGGAGAATTCTGACGGGCGGCAATACTTCACCAACTTCCACCCGATGGGCCGCATCTCAACCCCGGAAGAACAGGCCGAGGCCGTACTGTTCCTAGCCTCTGATCAGGCCTCCTTCGTCAACGCCGCCAACCTCGCCGTCGATAGCGGATGGAGCGTTTCTTAAACAAAGCGCTGGTGGTGCAAGAGATGTAAAGGGCAAGAAGCCAGGCTTACTAAGGCCGCCGTAGCTTGGCCTGGGCGCGGGGGATTGGGGCGGCGGAGAGTGACTCTGAGACAGCGCGCCCAATCTCTGACCGACCGATAAAGGCATTGGGTTGATCCGGATCGATCAACGCGGCCTGTTTCGCCGCGAGGCGCAGCACCTGGCGCTGGAAGCTATCCTTAGTGTGCGGTAGCTCGCCAACCGGTTCGGCATGGGTTTGGCGATGTAGATCCTGGAAACCACTCGTCATGTACCAGGCGTGATACGTCTCACGCATGGCCATTTCGATCTCACCCTCATGGAGCGGCGTGGTTCGCTCTACCTGATCCCGTGGGGTGATCACCTCTTCAAAGCGACGAGCCATGGGGCCGGTTTTGACGCTGCGCTTTAGGTGGTCCCAGACCATTGGCTGGCCCGCCTCTTTCAGCTCATAAGCCACGGCAACCGTAAAGGCTGCCGCCTCGCCATGGCGTAGGAAGAGATCGGCCAGATAGCCCTGCTTGGTTCCGTTTTGTGGATCGCTGGCATAGGCGCCGCGCTGGTCCTGCCAGGCATGGCGGATTTTCTCAATCGCCTCAGCGGCGAAGGAAGCCGCGGTGCCACGGAATGGCAGCACCACCATGTCCTCATCAGGGCGATAGGTGAACTCAGAATTCCAGGCGAAGGTTTCCTCACCCTTACAAAGGGTGACGTCGGTATCTTCCAGATCCGCAAACACCTGTGCCATCAGTGGAGACTGCACCAGGAAACGCCGCAGGTTTTGCTGGTACTGCTCACCTGGCTCATCCGCCGCCTCCCCTGCCTGCAAACAGATTGAGGCATGTTGGCGGCGCCATTCATTGATGCTGGGCTTATCCAGAAACGCCTGGGTATCCTGATCGGTATTCGCCTCAACCCGGTGCGGGTCTGGGTTCGCCGATTGGGCGCTGGCAGTATGAGCGCCCACCGATCCCAAGAGGGAGGCGATCAAAGCAAGACCGACAGTCGTGTTGGCGCGAGAAGCCATGGAAAGCTGGAGAGCCTGTTTGTTTTCAATGCCCTAGTTTTGCGCCAATCGCCGGAAAGAACAAATGCTATTTCACGTGTTTCAACATACCTATGCACGAGATTCATAGCACATTCTGGCCGCGCCAAACCGGCGGTTTTGCCATGCTGTGTTGAACCCTTCGGCCCCGCATAGCAGTTGGTTTAAGCTTAAGCGTGTTACGGGCAGGAATGATCAAACCTGACTTCATGGATGCGCTAACAGCTTACTTTGCGGCGTTGATCGCTGATCGGGACGCGGTCAATGACCTGTCGGCCTGGCTATCGATCTTGGCCGATCCGCCCATGCTGGCGATTGGGTTTATCGGGATTTGCCTGCTTGGCCGGAAACGCATTCGCTGGCCTGAGACCGCTATCATCCTTGTCTTTGCCTACCTAATCGGGGCGAGCGCCTTGCCACTCGGCGCTGTCACTGGCGCCATGGGTGAATTGCTACCGCGCCTCGCCGGGCAGAACACGGCGGTGGTGGTGATGCTGTTCCTCGCCCTAACCACCACCATTCTGACCATCATGCTGCTGGTGCCCACATGGCGTAGCCGGGACAGGTTTGTTGTGATGGCAACGGGTTGGGCGATGCTGGTCACCACCACAGCATTTCACCTGATCATCATCCACGGCCTGATGATGCAGGGGTTCCGACTTGAGGAAGAGCGGCTGGCACTCGCCACCCCGCTGCCAACCGAAACCCACGAGCAGCTTTGCCAAAATTTCCAATGGGAATGCTGGGAACAGCGGGCCGGGGATCCAATCCCTGAGGCGGCAGGGCAAAACGCCATCGATTTGCTCACGCTGCGCCTAAAGCGCCGGCCAGATAATCTACCGCCTGGTGCCTATTTCGGGGTGAGTTGGAGCAATCCCGACATCACCTCCGGCGGTCCTTATGCTGCCAGATATCAAGAGATGCCGGGCAGTACCTACCGCCTGGTAATCAGCCGCACCGGGATCATGGCCCCCTATAACGCCTACGAGCTCTTATTTGTCGGCCATATGGCGCTGAGCCACTCGATCTGGCTGATCCTCGGCCTCGCGGTGATCTACGGACATCGCCGGGTTGATGAACGACGCCGTAAGCCAGGATTAACGGAGGGGATCACCGATGCCACTTCGTGAGATTATTGGCGCGCGGCTGATGATGGGTGGGCCAGTTGAGGTGTTCCTGGCCCAGGGATTGGCCGTCATGGCCTGGACCGTGCTGCTGATCACCGCCGCACTGCTGCTACGGCATCGATTGATCGTTAGTGCCAAGTCGAGCCATGCCGTGGCCTGGGGTGCCGTTATTGGCGGGCTGCTGGGCGGTGTGGGGTCCGCCAGCACATCACTCATGCTGGTGATGAGTGCGGCGCTGCTGATCATGGCGGGTCTCACCCTATGCCTTAAGGCCAGGCGGATTGGTTCAATTGATCGTTGGGTCGCGGCCGCCGGTAACCTGGTGGTCGGTGGCTCTATCACGCTGTTCGCGCTGGTCTATCTGGGGGCAGGCCATGGGGTTGTTGCTGCCTTAATCATTGCCGATCACCAGGCCTTGGCCGGTACATCACCCGACCTGGCAACAGCGCTCATGGACCGGGATACCGGGGTCTTCACCACCGGCAATCACTATGCACTCTGGCTACTAACCGGGTCGGTGAGCGCGGTTTGGGCAATAATGACCCTAGCCATCATCTGGTTCCATCGACGCCGGTTAAAGCTGCCCCAGCGCCAGGCCACAGAGGGCGGCAACGCCTAACACACGCAGCATTGGCCATTTGGCCCCAAACAGCAGCGCACCGGAGATCGCGGCAATCACGGCCACCCGCCAATCGACGCTGAACAAATCGGGCGACCATAGCTGGATCGGGCCCAGCGCCACCCGCTCCATCTCCCCGAACAGGACATGCAGTGCGAACCACAGCGATAGGTTCAGGATCACACCGACCACCGCCGCCGTGATGGCCTGCAACGCGCCTTTCAGCCTCGGCTGCGCCCCAATCCACTCGATGTATGGGGCACCGGCAAAGATCCAGAGGAAGCAGGGGGCAAAGGTAACCCAAAGGGTGACCACGGCACCGAGGATCGCAAGGCCTAATCCCCCCCCACCAAAAGCGGCGAGGAATCCAACGAACTGGGTAACCAGGATCAATGGCCCGGGCGTTGTCTCGGCGAGGCCCAACCCATCGATCATCTGACCAGCGGTTAGCCAGCCAAACTGCTCAACCACGTCCTGGGCCATATAGGCGAGGACAGCATAGGCACCACCAAAGGTGACAACCGCCAATTGGGAGAAGAACTGCGCAATCTGCATCAGGATCGCTGGCGCTGCCGTCAGGGTCAGCACTAGGAACGGCAGTACCCAAATGCCAAGCCAAAGCACCACCGTGCCAAGAGTTTTGAGCGGCGACACGCTGACCGCCACCGCTGCGGCCTCCCCGGCCTGACTGCCGCCGCGAATGAAACCAACACAGGCTGCAACCGCAATGATCGCCGGGTATGGCAGGGCGAGGAAGAAGATGCCGATAAAGGCAAGACCAGCAATGGCCCAGGCCACCCGATCCTCCAGCGCCCGCTTAGCAACCTTGATCAACGCCTCAATGACGATCATCACCACCGCGGCCTTAATGCCCAGAAACACGGCATCAACCAACGGGACATCACCGAACAGGGCATAGCCGGTGGCAAGGGCCAGGATCACCAGGGCGCCCGGCAGGATGAACAACAGCCCGGCAATCAACCCACCCAGCACACCATGCAGCCGCCAACCCGCATAGGTCGCGAGCTGCATTGCCTCGGGCCCTGGCAACAACATGCAGAAGCTAAGCGCGTTCAGATATTGCTGCTCGGTCAGCCAACCACGCATGGCCACCACCTCACGATGCATAAGGGCAATCTGACCCGCAGGCCCACCAAAGGACAGCGCGCCAATCTTGGCCCAAACCTTGGTGGCATCTAGCAATGTTGGGGGCTGGGTTGGTGGGGTGCCCATCACAATCCGAAACTTAGTGAACAGCGATGGGGTGGCATACTGGAACGGCAGCCAACCAGCAATCAGGGAGTGGGTGGTTCAGTTCGGTTCCTGGGGACATCACCATTCTGGCCCAAGCCCGGTTGGTTGCCTGACTGTGAGAGATCAGCAGCACTTAGCGAAGGTACCCGCAACAGCGCAGCCGTCCGCGCATTGTCCACGGCATCCATGCCCAGATAACTGGCATCACCCACGGTCCGCCCGGGCAGTCGCCCTACCATGGGGCCGAAAGAGGCGCGCATCTCTTTTGTTCCGGTCCAGTTCTCCCCCTTGGCCGCAAAGTTCGTCTCAATCTGCTGCACATAGGGGCCGTAGTTTTCCTCGGTCTCAAACCAGACATTGTAGGCATCACCCATCGCCGCCGAGATTGCCTCGTCGCTTTTCGCAGCCTCTGGTCCGTCACGCTCACGCACGGCATCAATCCGTGACTGAAAGGCATTGGCCTGAAGATGCTCAACCGGATCGTTGAGGACCGCATCCCAGGCACGCGGGTCACCCCCTTCTTTCAGTTGCCAAGCTAACCCAACCGAGAAGGCACGGGCATCAGCCTCAACCATCATCAGCTGTGCCGCGTAATCACGCTTGGTTAGGTCGCCCATATCGGCGATGCCCAGCTGATAATCCTGCCAACCATGACGATACTCATGGGCGGCCACCACGATCTCACCACCCTCTGAGAATACCGGCATGACCTCGATGGCCCGTCGATCCGTTTGATAGACACCACCAGCACCCTGAACCAACGGCAAGATGCCAACCATGCCTGGCACCTCACAGCGCGCGACCTGGCTGCCCATCATCTCCTTGAACAGGTACTCACCAAGATTGGTAGAGGTCAGGGTATCCCGCTCCTCAGCCAGCCGATGCTCTGTCTTACTTGTGGGGAGTTCATCGACGGTCAAACAGAGCTGGGCGTGGCGATGCCGCCAGCTATTGCCGTCACGTGACAGCAGGCCGGTACGATAATCCGGGTCATTTGCATCACCGGAAAGAGCTCGCCGAAGCCAGCCAATCGGCCCTTCATTTCCAGCCATCGCACCACATCCCCAAAAACCCCTCAGGACATAATGTGGTAATCACAGGAGACATGACAAGCAGGCAACGACGACCGAGTTATGGTCGGCCGATACCGGGGTTCACCAGATTTGGACCTGCAACCGCATGGCGATCAGGCATGATTGTCCCCTCTGGGAACTGAACCGACCGCACGGCCTCGATCTCCGCCTGGGCTAAGGCGCCATGCCCCAAATAGCTTGAGCCCGTGCCTGGCACCCGGCCGATCTGTACGGCAAAGCCCTGGGGCAAGGTGGCCGTCGAAGCCCAGCTATCCATTGTCTTCACGAATAGGCGGTTGAGGCTGTTCACATAGGACTGCCGATTACCTGGCTCGGTGAACCATGCGTTGTAGGCATCACTCATCGACCGGGTTAGCGCACTATCGCTGTTGATTGCGGCTTGCCCCTCATCCGCCGCGATCTGCTCCATCCGCGCCTCAAACGCTTCGGCCATCGGTTTGTAGCTCTTGGTTAGGTCCATTGCCGCATCCCAGGCACGGTCATCGCCCTGCTGTTTAAGCTGCCAAGCAATGGCGACAGCAAAGGTGCGGGCATCAGCCTCAATGATAAAATTTCGTGTGGCATGGGCCACTTGGCCCAACCCTTTGCCGAACGCATCCTCAACAGCATAGTTCTGCCAGGCATGGCGATACTCATGGGCGCCGGTCAGGATCTGCCTGCCTTCAGATACCCGCTCAACCACGCCCAGGGCGCGGTGTTTGGATTTGAATAGGCCCGCAACCTTGTCGGTATCCTCACCATCGAAGAACCCACTATCCTCATGGCACAGGCTGACCTTTGTGCCTCGCAACTCGTTAAAGGTACGTTGCCCCAGATCCGTGCCTTCAATCGCATCGCGAATGGCGGCGAGCTCTCGCTCAATATCGTTGGAGGGTTGTTCGGCAATCGTCAGGCATTGCTCAGCACGTTTCTCACGCCAAGTATTCAGCTTCGCGCTGCTGAGAGAGGGCTTCAGATCGGGATCGGGGGGTAGATCCTGGATACCGTGGGCGAACGCTCCACCATGCTCGCCATTAGGCCCTTCTGGCGAATGCGGCGAACAGGCCGCAAGCGCTGCAATGAGGACAAGCGTGAGACGGGGCGATTTAAGCGCCATGAACGGGTTCCAAAACTTTGGGGTGCCCGCACTATGCGATATTTAGATGAAAGCTAGGGAATTGGCGGCTTTAAGGCCGGGCCGGTAAAGGTACCCGCGCCCGGTTTCGCGACTCCCGCCACCGGCTAAGGAAATTCGCTGCACCTGGGCCGGTACTATCATTCTCCAGAAGCCGTTGATCGTCCTGGATATAGCTGAAGTTCGGCACCCTGGCATGCTCACCCGGCTTTGGCGGGGCGCCCACAAACTTCTCAGCGATCGCGTCATAAGCCTCAAAATCATCGGCATAGACCGGTTGATTATTGCGAAGCTTTCTGGCGATGCCGTCTAAGTGCTCCGCCTGCTCATACAGCATGCGGGATGTGCCGCGGGTGTAGCGCTTATCATCAACATCTTCGAACCCCTCAAGGTCCATATGCTGGGGCTGTGCCGGCAGGCCGGTATAGCCGTGAATGACCGACATGCCGACAATATCGGCGCCAACATCACGGGCGATCTCTCGGATTTCCGGGTCGGGATAACCAGCCCCTTGGTGTCCCGCGATCAGTTCCAGCTCATCGCGGAACTGCTTAATCGTGTTCCGATCATACTGGGCCATGTAATCCGTCTGGCGGAACCAGGCGTCATGGGCGACCCGGCGGGCTCGCCCGTCGCTCAGGGCCTTGGGATCGTTCTGGACCGCACTTAAGAATGCCTCAGCGGCAGGCAGCTCAATATCTGGGTTCCGCTTATCCATCGCGATCTTCCACAGGCTGTCATCACCTGCCATCGCCACCTCATAAGCAACCTGGACTGAACCCGCGACCGCTGCTGCCTCCATATGCCGAACGGCAAGGATCCGGCTGGAAATGGCGGTTTGGCTGTTGATGCCCATCTCGCCGCCGCCCTCGGCGTAATCCTGCAGCATGTGAACCTGTTCATGGGCACTGTAGAGCGAAGCCATGGCGATGAAGCGCCTAGCCGATGGCTCATCCATCAACGGGCCGGCGCTGTTCAGCATCACGTCGCGCAAGCCGGGCGCATAGCTCGCCACATTCTTACCGCCCGGGTCGTCACGGAACAGCATCCGCACATGCCCCTGATCAGCATGGATCAGCAGCTGATGGCCCAACTGACTTTGCGACAGCTTATCTCGAATGGCCCGGATAGCCTTGGACTGCTCACGAGGCATCTGCCCCAGGTAACCCTCAGCTAGGAAGCTATGCTCATGCGGATGGTCATCGGGCCCAATGCCAATTGGCACACCGTACGGGTTCTCCCAATTCGTAAGATCAGGTAGGCGCCGACCATCGACCGCTGCTGCCTTCTTCTTCTGCCGCTGAAAGAACAGGCTAGTTTTGAGATTCTGAAAATCGAGCCCGGTAAAAGCCATCGGCGCCCCCTATGCAGAGCTCAGGGCGAAATCGATGGGCATGCCAGCCACCATCGGATCTTCGCGAAGGCGCAAATCACCGGCGATCTGTTCTTCATCAGCGATTTCGAGCATGCCGTCGAAGCCAATGCGGAACGTCGCGCGGAACAGGGCGTCCTGATACAGGCCGGTGCCGATGACCAGATAGCCATCATCATCGGTATCAATCAGGGATAGGGGTCGGACCAGCGGGTTTACTTGCGGCGCTTGATAGGCGCCCTCCTCTTCCCGCCATGGGATGTCGCTCGCCTGTTCAGCGAGGCGAATACCGCCCGCCTTGTCGGTCACATGCTCCAAATAGAAGCGGACGTAATCCAGCACATTGCTGGTGCTAAGGGTCAGCGGCACGGCCTCATTGGCGCGTACCAGCGGCTCAAGCCCACCCGCCATGATGTAGAGGTAGTCCTGATGCTCAACGACGACGCGTTCCTGAAGCTGGCCAGGGCGGGCACGGGCAATGGGGAATATCAGACGGCGGGCGCCTGGGTAGAATGGGATTAACTCGCTGAAAAACATGGTGAAACCGTGATCGGTTTTCCATGTTGGGGAGAGCAGGCGATGTTCGGCCAGCCGGTCGCCCATACGCTCTGCCAGCGCAATCAACTCGGGCGTGATCGGCTCACGATCCAGTTTTAACGGCACGAAAGTGTATCCCCAAACAACATCCAAACGTCAGCCGTCGCCGACGCGTTCCCTTTCCCATTACGGTAAGCCTATCACGAAATTGGCGAAACCGGGATATTGTCGATTAACCGGGTCTTACCCAGCTTTGCCGCCACCAAGAGGCGGCCGGGTCGATCACCAGCCTGTTCCATGGGCGCCAGCGTCTCCGCATCACGAAGATCGAGATAGTCAGGCTGGTCAAAACCAGCCCCAACCAAGGCTTTAACCGATGCCTCTTGTAACGGGGCAAAGGGCTGCCCATTGGCTAGCGCCTGGGCAATCGCCTGCAGCTCTGCATTCAGCCTGGGGGCAACCTGCCGCTCGGCCTGGCTTAGATAGGCATTGCGGGAAGACATCGCGAGGCCATCCGCCTCCCGCTCGGTTGGGCGGCCACTGATCTCAACATCGATATCCAAATCACGAACCATCTGCTTGATGACAGCAAGCTGCTGGTAATCCTTCTCCCCGAACACGGCGATATGGGGCTCAACCTGCAGCAAGAGCTTGGTCACGACCGTCGCCACACCGGTGAAAAAGATTGGGCGATGGGCACCCTCCATCGGCTCGGCGACGGCGCCCAAACTGACGCTGGTCTGATGGCCGTCGGGGTACATGATGGACCGATCAGGCGCGTAGATGACGGAGACGCCCCGCTCGGCCAGCTTGGCGGCATCACCCTCAAGGTCACGCGGATACTGGTCAAAATCCTCATGCGGGGCGAATTGGGCCGGGTTCACAAAGATACTAACCACCACCAAATCAGCGAGCGACAAGGCGGCATCTACAAGGGCCAAATGCCCCTCATGCAAGGCGCCCATGGTTGGGACCAGGGCAACCCGCTGCCCCGCTGCCCGCCACCGGCGGACATAGCCACGGATGGCAGCAACATCGGGCGCGATTGGCGGCGTAACGGATGTGGTGGTCTGGCGATCTGTCATAAAACTGCCATTGGAATGCGGGGGCCAGACTGCCGTATGAAGCAGCGCAATTGACCCAAGCCGACGACCTTTGAACGAAAAAGGAAGTAGCATGAGCGCCACCATCTATCACAACCCCAAATGTGGAACCTCCCGGAACACGCTGGCACTCTTGCGTGCCGCCGGGTTGGAGCCGGAGGTCGTGGAATATCTAAAGACCCCGCCCAGCCGCGAACGCCTGTCCGCGCTGATCAAATCATCGGGCCTGTCCATCCGCGACGTGTTGCGGGAGAAGGGCACGCCGTTTCAAGAGCTTGGCCTTGGCGATGAAACCCTCAGTGATGATCAGCTGCTTGATGCGATGATGGGGCATCCGATCCTGATCAACCGTCCCCTGGTCGAAACGCCCTTAGGTGTGCGCCTATCACGGCCATCGGAGGTGGTGATTGAGATCCTGACCGGTGAGCAGAAGGACCAGCTGACAGAGCAAGGTTTCATCAAAGAAGACGGCCAGATCGTCATTCCCAAGCCGGGGCAATCGTAAGCTTTATGACAGTGAATACAGCGCGGGCGCTTGCCGCCGAGGCCCTGGGCACCGCCTTTCTGCTCATGACGGTGGTTGGCTCCGGCATCATGGCGGAGCGATTGGCCGATGGTAATGTCGCCATCGCCCTGCTTGGCAACACGATCCCAACCGGCGCCATTCTGGTGGTGCTGATCACCCTGTTTGGCCCCATCTCTGGCGCGCATTTCAACCCGGCGGTGACCCTCGCTTTCCTGATGCGGCGGGAGATCAGTGCCGTTCTGGCGCTGGGCTATGTGGCCGTGCAGGTGGTTGCTGGCGTGCTGGGCACCCTCGCCGCCCATGCGATGTTTGAGCATCCGCTGCTGGTACTAGGCATCGCGGAACGGACAGGCCCGGGCCAATGGCTGGCTGAGTTTATCGCCACCTTTGGGTTGGTGCTGACCATTCTGGTTGCCCTCCGCCATGCGCAGGCGGCGATCCCCTGGCTGGTCGGCCTTTACATTACGGCGGCGTATTGGTTCACGGCCTCCACCTCCTTTGCCAATCCGGCGGTGACCATCGCACGGCTGTTTACGGACACCTTTGCCGGTATCCGGCCCATTGATGCGCCAGGCTTTATCGCGGCACAGCTGGTTGGCGCGGTCGCCGCAGTTTTCGTGGTGAGGTGGCTGATTTCACCGGCATCCGACGCTGAGACAACCGCCAACAACTAGTGCAGCAGGTATTTTAAACGCGAATTTCCTTGTAACCAGGCCATCAACACGTCACCTTTCCTATTAAGTGGAAGTGAGAAGGATGACGATGCCGCTCGATGGCACGGTGACGGGGGCAGCCCCCGCCGACAATAGGGCACATAGCACCAGACGAGGGGCAGGGACGCGCCAGCGAACCCACACAGAGCCCCGCGCCGCTTCCTACCGCAACGGTGCCGATCCACGCAGACAACGTCTTCAAGAACCATCAGGTGAGCTGATCCCATCAGGCGTCCGCCGAACCGTGAAGCTTGGTTCTGGTCCTGGCTATGTTGAGGAACGGAAACTAGCGACCCAGATCACCGGCCATGCCCCCGGCAGTAAGATGCCAGACGGTGCAATCTACTTCTCCAGCGGCCCAGACGCGGCACAGGCCGTGCCAGTGCCAGCGCCAAACCAAGCGCCACAGCATACCCACCAGCCTCACTAGGCTGATTACCCGATATACAGATGTTGCTAAGGGCGACGTGTTCGCCGGTTGTCCGGTGCTGCACCATCGGCACCTGGCTTCGGTGTGACCGGCAATTGCGGGAAGTCGAGCATCCGCTCGCTGTAAGACCGGGCCTCGCCAGCTAGGCGCGGCGTTTCTGGGGAGCCGGCACCAACCAAAATCACTGGTAGTGATTGCTGATTAACCCGGTGTAGGGCCATCAGAAGGCTCGTCATATCTGGCTTTGAGAAGCCTTGCATTTCACCCACCGGGATAACGACCACCTTGCCCACGGCCTTGGTTGCTTTGCCCAGCTCTTCCAACAGATCGGGCAAATCCATGCTCATCTCACCGCTATCGGCGACGCCGATCTCGGTATCCTTCAGCCGGACATCATCGCCTAAATGGGCACGGCGGAAGCCACTAACAACGCGTTTAAGGCGGTCCACAGGGCCGTTATCACCCTCAATCCGCTTACCGACAAAAACCGCCACGCGGGCCAGCTGCTCGGCCAGGGAGTTATCAACCGCACCATGAAGCGGCATGCCGTAATTTCGGTGATCCATCACGGTGCCAAGGATGGCATTGATCGCACGGCCGCGCTGTTCCTCGGTCTCACCGATCATGACCATGCTGCGGCCCAGGCGACCGCGCAGGCTGCGTTCGACCGCTAGATCGACCGCCTCAATAATCTCGTCGGATATGGCTGGGGCGGGTTTCTCGGTCACTGTATCGCTAACTTGGCTGCTTACATGCCTGTCGCCATGGCGATGCGGTACCCCACATCACGTTTGGCGGCTTTGGCTTTTGTGGCCGCATCGGCATAGGCGTATTTTTGCGCAATGTCGGCGGAGAAATTGGATTTGAACACCTTATCGGCGAGTGGTTCGACAGCGCTGCGGAAGGCTTGAAACTTCTCAGTCCAGCGGGGGTCGGTGACAACGTCGGGATAGGTCATCGGCGGTGGATTAGGCCGACGATAGGTTAAAAGCAAGCTGCTATTGCTCTCGGCCAGTGGCTCCAGATGCTTTTTAGCCGTGACCAGCAAAGCCTTGCTGTCAGCATCCATCAGGCGCCCCGTACTGCGCAGGGCGCGATCGATCTTCTTCACCATCTTATCGGCGGTCATCCAGCCATCAGCGGCGAAGGTAGTGGTAGGTTTGTAGGTGCCTTTCACCAGGCCGATCACTTCCAGCGTTGTGGTTTCCGGCGTTTCACGGCCGAGTAGTCTCGCAAGCATTTGGGGGCGTTTCCGTTCTTTTTGTCTTTGAACTGTAACATTCGACCTAACGCATGAAATCGCCAAACGGTTCGCGCACAACGCATTCCTGAAGGCTTGCAAGACGGCAAAAGAAACGGCCCGGCGGAACACTCCGTCGGGCCGTTTAACTATCTGTTTTCAGTCGCTAAACCGCGACATCGGCTAAAGCCGAATTAGGCGAGGGTTTGTGAGCCGTGGCCAAATTCTGGATAGGCTTCCATGCCCAGCTCAGCTTTATCAAGGCCAGCTTCCTCGTCCTCTTCAGTGACGCGGATGCCAATGGTTGCCTTCAGAGCGAACCAGACAATCGCGCTGGTCACAGAGACGAAGACACCAACGGCCAGGATACCGATGATTTGGACCATGAAGGTGCCGCTACCGAAGATAGCGACAGCGAGCGTGCCCCAGATACCAGCAACCAAGTGAGCTGAGATCGCGCCGACCACGTCATCGACCTTCATCTTATCGATGGCGGGAATGGCGAAGACGACTAGCGCACCACCGATACCGCCGACGATGATCGACAGCAGGTGGTTGGTCAGGTCGGGACCAGCGGTGATGGCCACCAGGCCACCAATGGCACCGTTCAGGGCCATGGTTAGGTCGACCTTCTTGAACAGCGCTTGGCTAACCAGCATCGCGGCAACCACACCAGCAGCAGCGGCGAGGTTGGTGTTCACGAAGACAATCGCCATGGCAGAGGCGTCGAGGGCAGAACCCAGCGCCAGCTGTGAGCCACCGTTGAAGCCGAACCAGCCGAGCCACAGGACGAAGGTACCGAGTGTGGCCAATGGCAGGTTTGCACCCGGCATTGGGTTCACAGTGCCGTCTGGGCCGAACTTGCCCTTACGTGGACCGAGGATGAAGGCACCAACCAGGGCAGCCCAGCCACCGACAGAGTGCACAATCGTTGAGCCTGCGAAATCGCTAAAGCCCATCTCGGACAGCCAGCCACCGCCCCAGGTCCAGGAACCCTGGATCGGGTAGATGATGCCGGTCAGCACGACAACGAAGATCAGGAACGGCCAGAGTTTGATCCGCTCAGCCAGGGTGCCGGAGACGATCGACGCAGCGGTCGCAACGAACACCATCTGGAAGAACCAGTCAGACATCACCGAGTAACCGTTGTCAGTCACAGCAGCAATCAGCGCTGGGGTGGCCTCATCAGCACCAAGCAGGGCCAACTCAGCCTCAGAGGTGTTGTAGAGGAAGGAGAACGAGCCGATGTAGCCGCTCACATCCGTGTACATAAGATCGTAGCCGATCAGGTAGTACATGATGCCCGCCACGGAATAGAGGGCGATGTTCTTCAGGCAGATGGTCGCCGTGTTCTTGGACCGGACGAGGCCGCTCTCAAGCATGGCGAAACCAGCGGCCATCCACATGACCAAGGCGCCGCAAATCAGGAATGAGAAGGTATTAAATACAAAAGCGGTTTCATCCGAAACGGCAGCCGCCGCCGGATCCGCCGGCATCATGAACGCGGCAATACCCGCGGCCATCAATGCCCATTTGGTAAGGTTGAGTTTCATCTTATCGGTTCTCCGCAAACGTTTAGTGGGGAAGCTGATTAAGCTGTGAGTGAAGGGTGCTAGACCGCCTCGGCATCGGTCTCGCCGGTGCGAATACGCACGGCTTTAGCCACGTCGAGGACAAAGATTTTGCCATCGCCGATACGGCCGGTATTCGCAGCTTTCTGGATCGCTTCGGCCGCTTGATCAGCCAAATCGTCACTCACCACGATTTCTAATTTCACCTTGGGCAGGAAGCTGACCGAGTACTCAGCCCCCCGATAGATTTCTGTCTGACCTTTTTGACGCCCGAAGCCTTTAACTTCAGACACGGTCAAACCTTCGACGCCGAGCGCGGTGAGCGCCTCACGGACATCGTCAAGTTTGAATGGCTTGATGATCGCTAGAATGAGTTTCATCGGTGGCCAACGCCTCCCCTTATAACGCCGCTGGTGATTTCAGGCCGTCATCGGGCCAAGCGGCAAATTTCCGACAAGCGCTTTTACAAGATGCGTGCCGTCTTTTGTGCAGCGCGGCATATTTGAGTTAACCAGTTGAAAAGATTTTAAAATTTATTCTGCACCAGAGCTGGCTGCCGAATATGCGCGCATCATTACCGCTGGTTTTTTGTGCACTTATCAGAGGCAGCCTCGAATATCTGCCCAATATTTAGCCAATTCAGACTCTGGCGCTGCGTCTTGGTTGCGACGTTTCCACACTTTTTGCTGCGCGCCTGCTGTCGCCATATTAGGAACTGTAGAGACAGCTACCCCGTTCACCGGTTGAAAACGCCATGCCTGCCACCAAACAGCCCAAGCCTGAACGAACAGAGATTGTCATCGTCGGCGGTGGCCTTGCCGGTATGACCCTAGCCAGCTTGCTGGGCACTGCCGGTGTGGATTGTGTTTGCCTGGACAGGCTGGGCATGCCCGCCATGACAGACAAAACCTATGACGGGCGCACCACCGCGATCTCGCTTGCCAGCCGCCGGGTACTGGAGGCCGCGGGGGTTTGGGATCTAGTCCTCGACCGTGGTCAGGCTGAACCGATTAAAGACATTCGGATCGCCGATGACTTCGCCCCCCTGTTCCTACATTTCGATAGCCAAGATGTGGGGGATGAGCCGTTTGGGCATATCGTTGATAACCGCGACCTTCGCCTGGCAATGATCTCCCGGATTGAGGCGCTGCCCAGCGTGCGGCTAGAGGCCCCCATGGCAGTGACGAAAACCGAGCAGCGCGGCGGCAAGGTTGAAGTGCACCTTGAAGATGGCCGAGTGATTGAGGCGGCACTGCTGGTTGGGGCCGATGGCCGCCAATCCCCAACGCGCCAAGCCGCCGGGATCGGGATCGATCACTGGAAGTACAATCAGACCGCCATCGTCTGTAACGTCACCCATAGCAAGCCGCATAACAATTTGGCGCTTGAGCACTTCATGCCGGCCGGGCCCTTTGCCGTCCTGCCGATGACGGATGCCGCCGATGGCCGGTCGAGATCTTCCGTTGTCTGGACCGAGGCACCCAGCAAGGCGGCCAGCATGGTTGAGCTAGGCGAAGAGCATTTCAACCAAGAGCTACAGAACCGGTTCGGGGAGTATCTGGGCGAAGTTGCGGTGGAAGGCCGACGCTTCACCTACCCGCTTAGCGTCTTACACGCCCGGTCATACATCGCACCGCGCACCGCCCTGGTGGCGGAGGCTGCCCACGCCATCCACCCCATTGCTGGGCAAGGGCTGAACCTGGGCATGCGTGATGTCGCGGCCCTGGCAGAACTGGTGGTCGATAAGAAACGCCTGGGCCTCGATATCGGATCAACGGATGTGCTGACCCGTTACCAGCGGTGGCGGCGCCGGGATAATGTCACGCTGATGGTGGTGACAGACGGCCTAAACCGCCTGTTCTCCAACCGTGTGGGACCGGTTCGGCGGCTGCGCCAGCTAGGGCTCGCCGCTGTCGAGCGTCTTCCACCAGCAAAACGTTTCTTCATGCGTCACGCGATGGGCAGCGTAGGGAGCTTGCCACGGATCGTGCGCGGTGAAGCGCTTTGATTTCAGCTAATAGGCACTGACCGCCCTCATCAGATTGACCCGCGCCTGTTCCTCATACCGTTTTAGGAAATAGGGGAACTTGTAGATCTGCGGGCGCGCCAAGAATGACCTCAAAATCTCGGATCGTTTGGCCCGGTAGGTGTGATTGGGCACGAAGCTGTATTCCCGGCGAATACCTTCCTCATAAGTCACAAAATCTCTCGGCTTACTGCCAAGAATGGCGAGGTCGATATCTAGCATCACCCGAATAGAGCGCTGATACGCCCCCGGGCCCGGATTGTGATCTTTGGTGGCCAGGATCATATCTTGAACTGACCGGATTCGGCTTTGATCCACCTGATGTTGATCAAGGAAAATGCCGAGCCAATCGGCACTCCGCTGCTCGTTGTCGTCGGCATGAACATTGTAGATCGCATCATGGAACCAGATTGCCATAGCCACACGGTCTGCCCACTCGATCCGGTCCGCCACCAGATCAAGCTGGCGTAAACTCGCCGCCAGATGGGTCAGGTTGTGATAGTAGCGATGGCCCTGATCATAGGCCTGGATCAGTTGGTTAAATGTCGTAACGCAGGGTGGCAGACCCCACTGGGTCATCAGGTTGCGCCACCGATCTGCTAGGTCCTGCTGTATGTCAGCCGTCATCTCGATCCCCCTTCTGGTTACGAGTGATGAATGGGCTGCCTCACACATACGGGCATATGCAAACAGCGTGCCAAAACAGCAACACTTCTTAAAATGACCAGCAGCCATCTGCGTAGTCGGTTTTTGAAAGCCTAAGGGCGATATCGGCAATAGCCTTGGGTAAAACTGGAGCACCCAATGGCACTTATCACCACCATCTGCTGGGCCTTGCTTGCCCTTCTTCATTTGGCACCCGCCGCCGTTCTGGCCATGCCCGGACTAACCCAGAGCCTTTACCAGCTCGATCCCAACGGCACGGCGGGGGTGCTAATCATCCATCGCGGCGCCCTGTTTCTGGGCATTGTGGTGGTTGCTGTCTGGGCAGCTTTTGACCACCGCGCCAGGCCAGTGGCCAGCGTGGTGACAGCGATCAGCATGATTGGCTTCTTGCTGGTCTATGCCCGGGCAGGATTGCCCGACGGGGCGTTAAGGACCATTGCGATTGCCGATCTGATCGGCTTGGCGCCACTGGCCATCGCGAGTTATCAATGCTGGGTAAGGACATGCGAGATCGACCCGATGGGATAGAACATGGATGGCGGCAGGACAGCGTTTGAAACCGGTCACGTCTCGGTCACTCAAACCCGTGCCGCCTATACCGGACCAGGCCTTGCACTCGACCCCCACCGAAATGCGGTGGCTACCATTGCGATTGACCTCGACCGACCATATCAGCTGACCCTGTTCGACGGTGCGGACAAACCCGGCAGCGCAACCAGCAAGACCATTGCCCTGATACCGCCCGGGCAGCTGCACCACCTTGTGGCGATGGGGCCCATGGCCTTCCTCTATCTGGATGCCCTAAGCGACGATCATCACGCGCTTCAACATGTGGATTTAAGCCCTGCCTATGACCGCTTAATGGCGGCAGGGGCGGCCGCGCTTAAAGACGCCGACGCGCTTGCTATGGCGCTGGGTGTACCAACGCGTGGGGCACCCGACCCCCGGTTGGTTCCAATCATTCGCCAGATTGATGAAGAGCCCGAGGCCTTTGACACCATCGCCGGGGCCGCAGCCTTAGTGCCGCTATCCCCATCCCGGTTTCAAGCCCTGTTCCGGCAGGCGACAGGCCTACCCTTTCGTCGCTACCGGTTGTGGCGGCGCATGGCGCGGGTGGTCACGCTGCTACGCCAGGGGCGGGACCTAACCATGGCCGCGCATGAGGCGGGTTTCGCGAGCTCGGGCCATTTGAGTGCTGCATTCAAGGACATGTTTGGGCTAACACCATCAGCATTGCATGCCATCCTTAGGGCCGGACCAGCGGATAACACGCCATGACCGATAGCCAGATTGCCTCCCTCTTCGTCACCCGCCTCTATCGCGCCCAGCTAGGCAGCCTTGCCGAGACGCTGGACCCGCCGCTTGAGCACGCAACGAACCCGGGTGAACTTGAAGCCTCTTGCCTTTCCATTGCCGAGGATGATGAGGCGGGCCAGGCCTGGTGTGAAGAAAAGGGGTATCCCGGCTATACCAGCTATGGCTCGCTGAACGACCTACCGTGGCGGTTTCCTGTCTTTGCCGACCTTAAGCGGATGCTGGACGCCCATGTGGTTGCGTTCATTGAGGAGCTTGAGTTCGATCTGGGCGGGAAGGAAGTCACGCTGGACAGTCTGTGGATCAATATCCTGGGCCCAGGCGGTACCCATTCAGGTCATATCCACCCGCACAGCATCATCAGCGGCACCACCTATGTCACCATGCCCCCGGGCGCCAGCGCCATCCGGTTTGAGGATCCCCGCCTGGCCATGATGATGGCAGCGCCAGGGCGTCTGGCGGAGGCACGCCAAGATCAGCGCCAATTCGTCTATGTGCAGCCCGAATCCGGCGATGTGCTGCTCTGGGAGAGCTGGCTTCGCCATGAAGTCTTGTTGAACGACACAGATGAAGAACGCATCAGCGTTAGTTTCAACTATCGCTGGGGCTAGCAGATAGGGTGTTCACTACCGGTTGAAAACGCCGATTTGACTTGAATATCAAACGCATCAAGGTACCCTTCTTATTAGGTATTCCAGTTATTTATGGGTTGGGGGCTTGTTGATCCAATGACTGTTCGTTCGGTTCTTTTCGCCGCGTTAGGCATCTCAATGATTGGGCTGGGGACAATCGTGGCACCAAGCTCAACCATGGCTCAAAGCGGCTACGAACAATCGGTTTTCTATCCGGTTCAATATGAGGGTCCAGACCGAACGGTTCCCGGCATCATTCAACGGGTTAACCAGCTTCAGTCCCAATGCATTAATGCCCGGGTGATCAACACCCAGCTTGCCACCAATCTAGAGCGACAGGTCGTTGCCTATGGGCGGCGCGTTAGGTGGCAAAATGATGAGGGTGAATCGATGCGTGAGGCGATCCAGCAGGTCTGGCTTACCCGTTACTACTGTCGTCCACGCGGCTAATCGTCGAATTCGGACCGGTTAGCAGAACAGTTCCATCTCGAACGACCCGGCATAAATCTCAGCAAGGTATTTGATGTCTTGCTCACTCAGCTGCGCGCGAGAAAAGGCGATTGAGTTCAGCTGATTACGCAAACGATTGAGCAATGTTGGTGAGCCACGACCGGAACGGCAACGTTGGATCGTGTCATTCACACTCGCGGTAAATGCAGCGATCTGTGGGTTCTGCCCATTGTAAATAATCTGCCCATTCGGTGAGTCCGGGTCGCCAGCGGCAGCATAAGCACCGGGCGCAGCACTGATCAGACCAATGACCAGGGCCACAACTAAAGATCTACGAAGGCTTGGGCAGTTCATAACGACTCTGATTTCGTTGATTTATTCACTCTCAACACCTTAGCAGAGTTGGGCGCAAAAATCCCCAATTACCGACCGCGCAAAGGGCCCGGCGAGAACCGGCGATAACACAAGAATTTGTGCACCCACTCGGGTAAGCTGACCGGCATGCGCGTATGGACCCACCAATCACTCGGTAGAGCATCTTGGACCACCCTCAGTTTAGCGCTTTTGACGCTAGTGCTTATTGGTTTGGTCCCGGTGTACAGCGATGCACAGTCGGGGTCTTCACCCCTGCCAGTGTCCACCGAACTTGTAATCGCCGCCGACGGTTCAGGCTCAATCTCAGATGCTGAACTGGCGGTGCAGCGAGAGGGGTACGCAGCCGCGATTACGGACCCGCAGGTGTTAAGCGTCATTCAATCCAGTAGCTTTGGCCGGCTGGCCGTCGCCTATATCGAATGGGGCGGTGCGGATAGTCAGGAGATCATCGCCGATTGGCATTTGATCGAGACCGCGGAGGACGCCGAACGCTTCGCCGCCGTGCTGCGGCAAACACCGCGCAAGGCCTATGGCTGGAACTCAATCTCCAACGCCATCTTCAAGGGTGCCCAGATGATTGAGGGCAATGCCTATGACGGGTTCAACAAGGTGATCGATGTCTCAGGCGATAGTGGTCAACGGGGCGGCAGACCGTTGGAGGCGGTACGCCAAGCCGTCATCGCACAGGGCATCACCATCAACGGCCTCGCGCTTAACTATCGCGGCGGTGGGATGAGTGGCCCGCGCGGGGAACCACTAGAGCTGCATTACAAACGCGACATCATCGGCGGCCCCGGCGCCTTCGTCATGACCGTCGAAGAACCCGAAGAATTCCACGACGCGATCCTTAACAAACTGGTGCGGGAGTTAGCTTTCAATAAGCCAGAAACCGACCCAGCAACGGACACAACCATGGTAGCTAAAGGAGTTGTGAGGCGTTAAGATAGTATGGCGTGTTTAGCGTAAAGGTTTAACGCAACTCGTCGTCAGGCGATGTCTCAAAGCATAAAGTAAGAGGCGATGAAGCTTCTCCTGATAATCCTTATGTTGGTATCGGCGCCAATCTCGGCANATGCCAGCAGCCTGAACTACGAATTGATGTTCGGGAAGAGGAGCAAGTCCGCACACCCGGATTGGTTGAAGGACTTGCAGAGCGTCAGCCCGGAGGAACGCGGCGACCCAAGAATTCGCCTGCAGGAAAAGAGACTTCGACAGCCAGCATTTCTGCTAGCTGCACCCAAAGAGGTAAGGGTGTTCCGCACACCAAATGATCAGTTCTTCCTGGGCAGAGAAAAAGACAGCTTAGATCCACGTCAACTATCTGATGGCCTTCTACTTGAGGTGGTGTCGAACAAGATCCACACGCGCTATAGCGCTGGACCATCCCGCATTTACTTTGCTGGCCGAAAACTACCTGACCTATCGCAACGTTGGCGCCTAGATATCACCAGTATTTTCCCAATGTGCCGTGAGGTCATCCTTAGAATGACGCCTTACTTTGCTGAGTCGGGAAGCATGAGCAGCCTGTATATGTTCCACCTCAGACACTACGCTCATATGACTTCTGACCACGGCGCTAACTGCAACTGAAGCAAGCCGTCTAGCCTAGCCGTGAACCCCACCAGTGCCACCTTTGACAAAGGCCAAAGCGGCGAGTGCGCTTAATAGGGAAAGCCCAGCACCGACCCAGGCCGAAGTGGCGAACCCAATCAACAGATTGTCCGCTGAGTTGATCAGCACCAGACCCAGCAATGCCGTGGCGACGAGGCCGGCGATGCGTGAGATCGCGTTGTTGATGCCAGAGGCAACGCCCGCAAACCGATCGCCAGCACTGTTCAAAACCGCGGTGGTGAGCGGCGCCACTGAGGCCGCCATGCCGAGCGCTAGCACCAACAGCCCTGGCAGGACATGCAGCCAGTAGATGACCCCCTCATCCGGCATGAGGGAGAAAAGTAGGAAGCCCAGGCCAACCAGCCCGGAGCCGACCACCAACAGTGTTCGGGTGCCAAACTTCTCAGTCAGTGTACCGCCAACACTGCGGGATAACAGGCCCATCACCAACGGGAAGGGCAAGATCGCGGCCCCAGCGGCGGTGGCACTAAACCCCAGCTCATCAATCAGGACGTAGGGCAACAGAACCAGCAACCCGCCGAGTGCCATGTACAAAAACAGGGTCAGCAACGAGAGACCTGCGAAGGTTGAGTTGTTGAAGAGGGTGAGCGGGGTCATGGCCGCCTCCCCCTTGCGCCGCTCAACCAGTAAGAAGGCAATCGAAAGCACAATCCCCACCGTCAAAGCACCCAGCACAATCCCCGTCGCGCCCTGATCAGGGAAAGCCACCAGTGCCCAGATCAGCGCGAACAACGCCGCCCCAGAAAGACCGGCACCGGCCCAATCCAGGGGCACCAGGCTATCGGGATCGGCGGTGCTCTCCCGCACCGACCGGCGGGCGACAATCATCGCGTAAAGCGCTACCGGCGTAACCGCGACAAAGGCCCAACGCCACCCGGCGAAATCAACAATCACCCCGCCCATAACCGGGGCCAGCGCACCGGCAATAGCGCCAGCGGCAGCCCAGGTGCCAATGGCTACACCCCGCTCTTTACCGGAAAAACCGTCAGCGATAATCGCGAGGGAGGTTGGCGCCAACATCGCCGCCCCCAGCCCCTCCAACGCGCGACCGAGCATCAGGACTGGGAAGCTCCACGCCACCGCACAGATCACACAAGCGGCGGCAAAGATGCCAAGCCCCGCCATGAAGATCCGTTTGCGCCCATAACGATCACCCATGGCCCCACCGATCAGCACCAAAGCGCCAAGGGGCAACAGGTAGGCATTCACAATCCACTGCACCCCGGTTGGGCCGACAGCAAAATCCGCCTGCATCTGCGGCAGGGCCACATTGATGATCGACCCAACAATAAAGGCGAGGCTGGACCCCAACACAGTGGCCAGCAGGGTGCCGCGCTGATCCGGGCAATCCACATGCAGCTCACCATTCTCGCTCGCGGCGGAGGTACAGGGCAGCGGCAGGGCGTTGGTCATGACGGTTACTTCATTGGGGCCGTGGGATTACGGCAGCTGGTCGAGCAGGTGCTCCATCGCAATGAAGGCGTCATCGGAAAGGCCCGCGGTGAACAGGGTCGTATCATGGTCTGACAGGTGGCGCCATTCGGCCGAGAAAAGGTCATTGCCGCCGTCATGCCAGTAAACCAAGCCATGATCTGCCGACTGCTCAACCACCAAGCCGTAGCCGTAGAAGGTATC